>CAPNAQ010000100.1:235-6601 GCA_948663505.1 uncultured Clostridia bacterium
TATATCATCATATTTTGCTTGGGTATCATTACCAAATCAAAAAGAGAAAGCTCAAGAATTAGAGAATATAACAAAAAATAAAGATAAATAGAGTTAAATAAAGATAAAAGTAGAATAATAGAAAATAAAAGTCAAAAAAGGTCAAAAAAAGTCAAAGAAAGTCAAAAAACAAAATTGATTTATCTAAAAAAACATTTATAATATATATTATAGGTCAAAGAAAGTCAAAAACAAATTTTACGTTTAATAGAAAATCGCACAAAAGGACAAGTTTTTTAAAGGGAGGTTGATATAATGAGAATGTCAGATGTAATAGAAGAATTTATAAAAGAATTATTTGAAGAAGATCAGAGCAACCTTGTAGAAATTCAAAGAAATGAATTAGCACAACAATTCAATTGTGTACCATCACAAATAAATTATGTAATATCAACAAGATTTAAACCGTCACAAGGATATTATGTAGAAAGTAAAAGAGGTGGTGGTGGAAACATCAGAATAAAAAAGATAAATAATACCAAATCAGATTATATAATGCATATTATAAATAATATAGATAAAAAAATAACTGTAAATGAAATAGATATTTTGTTAAGTGATTTTCTAACATACAACATAATAACAGAGCAACAAGCTAAACTTTTAAAGGTTGCAACTAGTGATAATGTACTTAAATTAGATATTGATATTAAAGATGAAGTTAGAGCTAGGATATTTAAAAATATGTTGTTAAATTTAGATTAAAATAGTTATAGGAAATTCAAAGAATTTTTCTATAATATAAAAAAGAATAGGAGTGATTAATATGTTATGTGAAAATTGTAAAAGAAGAGAGGCAAATGTTAGATATTCAGAAAATATAAATGGTGTAAGAAAAGAATTAAATTTATGTGAGGAATGTAGCAGAGAACTAGGAATAACAAATAATATGGATTTTAAAATGCCAACATTTGATTTTTCAAACTTTTTCGGAAGCTTTTTAGAAGATTTTAGTAACTCATCTGATTTTATGCCATTATTAAGTGAAATAAAGCAAGTAAAATGTGATAGTTGTAACTCAACATTTGATGATATTATTAATACAGGAAGATATGGATGTCCAAATTGTTATGATGTTTTTGAAGATAGAATGGATCCAATATTAAAAAAATTGCAAGGATCAAATAAACATAATGGCAGATTAGGAAAAATATCTGAAAATAAAGTAAAGTTTGATAAAAAACAAGAAAATAATTCTAATAAAATTGTAGAAAGTAAATTAGATAAATTACAAGCAGATTTAAAACAGGCTATTAAAGAAGAAAGATATGAAGATGCTGCTAAAATTAGAGATGAGATTAAAAAAGAGGAAAAATAAGCTTAATAATGGAAAAAGCCAGCAGTAAAAAGAAAATTTTCTAAATACAGCTGACTTACTAATTGCATTTATTATTACATTGAAATTATTATTGTTATTGGCACAATGCCACTAACAATAAATATTAAAAAACTCGTAATAATAAAGACAATTCTTTTTTTTGTGCTCTTGGAGCAAAGAGCTTTTGATAGAAAGCTCATTGATATGGAAAATAAGAACACAAAAAAAATTAAAGATAATAATGCTAAATAAAACATAATATCTCTCTCCTTGATAGTTTTTAGTTACCAATATATTATATAATGATAAAAATAAAATGTCAATAAATTATGCTGAAAATGAAAATAGATAAAAAATTATTTTATAGAAAGAAAATCAAAAGAAAGAAGGATAGTTATGAATTGGTATTTACAAACAGGAAAAGAATCAGATATAGTAAAAAGTACAAGAATAAGATTTGCAAGAAATCTAGAAGGATTCAAATTTAACTTAAAAACAAAAGAAGAAATAAACAAACTAAAAAACAAAATAAAAGAAAACATATATTCAATGGGATATGGACTAAAATACTTAGAATTAAAAGATATGGATGACATAACAAAAATGAGTTTAGTAGAAAAAAATATAATAAGTGCAGAATATGCCCTAAACAAAAATGAAACAGGAGCAATCTTAATAAATGATGAAGAAAATATCTGTATAATGATAAATGATGAAGACCATTTAAAAATACAAGTATTCAGTCCAGGAATTGAATTAGAAAACACATTAAATTATGCAATTGAAATAGATCAAAAAATAGAAGAAGTTTTAGGTTATGCAACAAATAAGAAATATGGATATTTAACAAGTCTGCCAACAAATTGTGGAACAGGATTAAAGGCATCAGTAATGGTTCATTTACCTGCATTAGAAAAAACAAAAAATATAGACAAAGTATTTTATACAATAAACAACTTTGGAATAAACATATTAGGAGCATATGGACAAGACAATGTAAATAATCAAAATATATATCAAATATCAAATAAAAGAACATTAGGAATAACAGAACAAGAAATTATAGAAAACATAAAAATAGTAGCAAATAAATTAATAGAACAAGAAAGAAAAGCAAGAAAATTTTTAGCAAAAGACACAATTGGGCTAGAAGATATAATATACAGGAGTTATGGAATATTAAAAAATTGTAGAAAAATCACATTAAATGAAGCACAACAATTAATATCAAATATAAAAATGGGAACAGATCTAGGAATTTTAAAAGAAATAGATGATAGTAAAATCCAAAAATTAACATTATATTCAAAACCAGCAAGTATGCAAAAATACTTAGGAGAGCAATATGAACCATTAGAAAGAGACATAAAAAGAGCAGAGGTTATTAAAAACATAATTGATGAAAAATAAAGATATGTCCCCATTAGGACATAAAGGAGTGTGTATAAAATGACATATAAATTTACAAATAGAGCAAATAAAGCTATAGAAATAGCTAATGATATTGCATTAGAGTTAGGACATAGTTATATAGGAACAGAACATATATTATATGGACTTGCAAAAGAAGGAAATGGAGTTGCTACAAGAGTATTAGAGAATCAGCAAATAACAGCTGAAGATATATTAAATAAAATGGAAGAATTAATAGGTAGAGATGAGCCAATTGAAAATATAATTGACTTTACACCAAGGACAAAAAGAGTAGTAGAAACAGCATTTATTGAAGCAAAAAAATTAGGATATAATTTTATAGGAACAGAACATCTTTTAATAGGAATATTGAGAGAGGGAGACTGTATTGCAGCTAAAATATTATTAGATTTAAATGCAAATATACCAAAATTATATAATGAAATAGTAAAAGTAATAAATGAAGGAGAGAATTATAATTCAGATGAAGGAGAATCATCTAGAAGTTCAAAATCCAAACAAAAAGGAAGAGGAAGCTATAATCAAACACCAACATTAAATCAATTTGGACAAGATTTGACAAGAAAAGCTGAAGAAGGCAAACTTGATCCAATAATAGGAAGAAAAGAAGAAATAGAAAGAGTTATCCAAATCCTATCTAGGAGAACAAAGAATAATCCATGTTTAATTGGTGAACCTGGTGTTGGTAAAACAGCAGCTGTTGAGGGATTGGCTCAAAAGATTGTTTCTGGTGATGTACCTGAAATTTTGAAGGATAAAAGAGTGGTTACTCTTGATATTTCAGGAATGGTTGCAGGTGCTAAATATAGAGGTGATTTTGAAGAGAGAATAAAAAAAGCTTTAAATGAAGTTAAAAAAGTTGGTGATATTATTCTTTTTATAGATGAAATTCATACAATTGTTGGTGCTGGTGCAGCAGAAGGAGCTATTGATGCCGCTAATATTTTAAAACCTTTACTTGCAAGAGGAGAAATACAATTAGTTGGTGCTACTACTTTAAATGAATATAGAAAGTTCATAGAAAAGGATTCTGCTTTAGAAAGAAGATTTAGCCCAGTTACTGTAAATGAACCATCAGAAAAAGATACAATCTTAATATTAAAAGGCATTAGAGATAAATATGAAGCACATCATAATGTAAAAATTACTGATGAAGCAATAGAAGCAGCAGTTAGTTTATCTGTTAGATATGTAAATGATAGATTTTTACCAGATAAAGCAATAGATTTAATAGATGAAGCAGCATCAAGAGCAAGGCTTAAAACTTTCACTGAGCCAGACAGCTTAAAAAAATTACAAGAGGATATTGAAAAAGTAAGAAATGAAAAAGAAGAAGCAGTTATAAATCAAAAATTTGAAAAAGCTGCTGAATTGAGAGACAAAGAAAAAACATTAAGAGAAAAATTTGAAAAAGAAGAAAATAAATGGAAAAATAAAAATACAAAATCAATAGTAAATATCTCAGATGAAAATATCGCAGAAGTAATTAGCAATTGGACAGGAATTCCTGCTAAAAAAATAACAGAAGATGAAAATAAAAAATTAAAAAATCTAGAAAATGAATTGCACAAAAGAGTAGTTGGACAAAATGAAGCAGTTGAAGCTGTTGCAAAAGCAATAAGAAGAGGAAGAGTAGGATTAAAAGATCCAAAAAGACCAATAGGATCATTTCTTTTCTTAGGTCCAACAGGTGTTGGTAAAACAGAATTATCAAAAGCATTAGCAGAAGTATTATTTGGTGATGAAAATTCAATGATAAGAATTGATATGTCAGAATTCATGGAACCACATTCCGTATCTAAATTAATAGGTTCACCTCCTGGTTATATTGGATTTGATGAAGGAGGACAATTAACAGAAAAGATAAGAAGAAAACCATATGCAGTAATATTATTTGATGAAATTGAAAAAGCTCATCCTGATGTAATGAATATGTTACTTCAAATATTAGAAGATGGAAGATTAACAGATAGTCAGGGAAGAACTGTTAACTTTAAAAATACAGTAATAATAATGACATCAAACTTAGGAGCTAGAGTTATTACAGATAAAAAGTTTTTAGGATTTACAAATAACACAGAAACAGATAAAGAAAAAAACAATCAAAAGGAATATGAGGAAACTAAAAAAGAAGTAATGGCTGAATTGAAAAAAGAGTTAAGACCTGAATTTATAAATCGTATTGATGAAATTATTGTGTTCCATAAATTAAATGATGTTGAAATAGGAAACATTATTGATATTATGCTAAATGAGGTTGTTATTAGATTAAAAGAACAAAAATATGAAGTTATATTAGAACCTGAAGTTAAGGGATTAATTGCAAAGGAAGGTATTGATAAGAACTTTGGAGCTAGGCCTTTAAGAAGAACAATTCAAAATTTAGTTGAAGATAAATTAGCAGAAGAAATTTTAGATGGAAATTTAAATAAAGGTAAAGTCGCTAGATTTAGTGTTAAAGAAGGAAAAGTAAAGCAAATAAACTAGAATAAAATAAGGTGTCCAACTATACAAGCATGAGTCATTAAAGACTATTTATGATATAGTTGGATTTTTATATTAAAAAATTTTTTTAAAGTATTGATATAAAAAAATATAAGTGATATAATTGCAAACATAAGGGGGGTAAAAAATGGAAGAAAAAGTCCAAAAAAATAACAGTAAGAAGGCTATTATAGGAGTAGTCATTGTAGTAGTAATTGCTATTATAGCAGTAATAGGATATGTAGGATTCAATGCATATAAGGAAGTAAGTCAGAGAGTGATATTAAATGAAGAATTAACAACATTAAGTAAAAAGACATTAGGAAAAGATAACTTTAACACAGAAATAAAAACATCTGGAGATTATGCAAAAGTAGAAAAAACTATTAAAGAATACTTACAAAAATACTCAGATGCAATAAATGCAATTACAGAAGAGTCAGCAAAAACAGCAAATATTCAAGGAGTTGTTGAAAAAGAAAAACTAGAAGGAAGAAAAAGTGAAGTCCAACAAATAAAAACAAATGTAGAAAATAGTGTAAATACTATTATTGAAATGTCATCTGAAGAGTACATAAAGAAACAAATAGAAGAACAAGGATTATCACAAAAATATGTAGACTTATATAATGAATTAATGATAGGTGATTTATCATCTAAATTAGAAAAAGAAAAAGAAACAATGAGTACTATAAAAGATAAAGTAATGGAACTATTTGATAAAGTTATTGAAACATATGACTATCTATTACAACATAAAGATAGTTGGAAAGTAGAAAATGGACAATTATTATTCTATAATTCAACTGAACTAAGAGAATATAATAAATTAGTTCAAGAACTTCAAACAAAAGCGCGTTTAATGACATTAACAAGATAAAATATTATTAAAATTGAAGAGGTGTTATATTTTTTAACATCCTCTTTTTTATATAATAGAAAACATTGCACACAAATTTCTTGTAAAAATTTAACACAAGAACAAATTTACAGAAATCTTTACTATTTATAGTTTTAAATAACATAATACAAATTATATAAAAAATTTCACAGAAAATTGCTTTGAGATTGTTCTATATATAGAAAAAATG
>CAPNAQ010000101.1 GCA_948663505.1 uncultured Clostridia bacterium
ATTTCTTATTTAAATCTATAATTAATAAATATAGGAGTTAACAAAATTGAAAGAAATATTTTATAATAGAGAAAAAGTATATGAATATGCAAAGACATGGGCATATAAAAGAAATCCCCAATATTACAATTTTGATAATGTAGGAGGAGATTGTACTAGTTTTGTTTCACAATGTATATATGCTGGTTCAGGAATAATGAATTACTCTAAACAAAATGGGTGGTATTATATTGATGGAAATAGAAAATCACCATCTTGGAGTGGAGTAGAGTTTTTGCATAGTTTTTTGACAACTAATAAATCTATAGGTCCTAGAGCAAAAGAAGTAGAGATAACTGATATAGATATTGCAGATATAGCTCAATTATCATTTGATGGAATAAAGTTTTCACATACTTTGGTTATTACAAAAATTGATAATAAATTTGATTTGGATAATATTTTTATTAGTTCACATACATTTGATTCTTTTAATAAAAGAATTGCAGAATATAACTTTGAAAAAATAAGATTTATTCATATAGAGAAAGTTATTACAGGATAGTATTTTATAAGTTAATAGTGGTAGTTATAGAAAAAAGATATATGTCTTTTTTCTATAATAATTTATTAGCCATAAAAAACAAAACTGAAAGGAAAATCAAACTTGCAAAAGTTTACTAAATATGGTAAAATTACAAATATGGTAAATATTAATGAAATAGAAAAACATAGCAGAGTCAGGAGATATAAATGAAAAATGCAAGTTTAGTAGAGATAAACAAACTGACACAAAAGCAAAAAATAGTATTATACTTTTTTATATATGCGTTTCTAGGTTGGTTACTAGAAACAATATATTGCATTGTTACATTAGGAGTATTTAATAAGAGAGGTTTTTTATATGGACCAATATGTCCAATATATGGATTTGGAGCAATTATATTAATACTATGTTTAAAGAATATTAAAACAAATACGATAGGTAAATTTTTTATAGGAATGATAGCATTTACAATATTTGAATATATAGTTTCTTTATTGTTAGAAAAATTATTTGGTCTAAGATGGTGGGATTATACAAATGAACCTTTAAATTTTCAAGGAAGAATAAGTTTATCATTTTCTATTGCTTGGGGGATAGTAGGAGTAATTTTTGTTGAAAAAATTCATCCATTTGTAAAGTCAAAAATTGAAAAAATAACATTTTTATGGTCTAAGAAAAGATTTAGAGTTATTATTTGTATATTAGTATGTATAATTCTCATGGATCTTATATTTTCAGTAATAAAATATATACAATGATAAATCTATTTTAACTTGTAGATAATTTGCATGTGCCAATATAGCTCAGTAGGTAGAGCAACAGATTCGTAACCTGTAGGTCGGCAGTTCGATTCTGCCTATTGGCTCCATTAAGTAAAATCGTCGCACCAGACGAAAGTATTGATAAATCAACTGTAAAAGGTTGATTTTTTTAATACCTTTATCTTGAAAAAGAGAGGATGGTGTGGTATGATTAGTATCGTTAAGAAGAAAAACAAGATTAAAAGAGAATTGCTCTCTAAAATTGAATGGGCTTGTAGTTTGAATACTATAAAACTTGAACACGAAATGATATTTGAAGGTTGTTTAAGAATTATAGAACATACAAACTTAGCGTATGTAGAACCACATAGAGTAATCATTAAAGATAAGTTATTTTTATTCTTTAATGAATGTGATTACTTTTATGTGGGAGATTTAAGGTATAAATACCCTTTATCTCAGTTAAAAGACTACATAGAAAGGAGAGATTTATAAAATGAACAATGAAAGAAAAATTGCAGGAATTTATATTCGTGTAAGTACAGATGATCAAGTTAGAGAACGGATTTAGCTTAGCAGAACAAAAGGAAAAACTATTACAACTTTGTAAATTTAAAGAATATGAAGTATTTAAGATTTATGAAGACGCTGGAATATCAGCAAAAAACATGAAAGATAGACCAGCATTTCAAGAAATGTTAGCAGATATGAAACAAGGAAAAATTAATTACATTGTAGCTTATAAATTAGACAGGGTTACTCGTTCAGTTCGTGATTTAGAAGAACTTATTGCACAATTAGAAATGCATAATTGCTATCTTGTTTGTGATAAAGACGATGTAAATACTAGCACAGCTAATCGGTAGATTTTTTGTAAGAATGTTAACAGTATTATCACAATTAGAAATTGAGATAGTAAGTGAAAGGACAAAGTTTGGATTAAATGGTGCAATAAAATCTGGACATTTACCTGGAATTGTACCATTAGGCTATAAAAAAGATAACAATAAGAAAACTGTAATAGATGAAACTACAAAAGATGTAGTAATTAGAATATTCAATATGTATTTAGAGGGAAAAAGCTATCAACAAATAAGTAATACATTAAATAAAGAAAAAGTATTAGCACCGAAACATTGGAGAGATACAACTATTATGAAAATGATAGATAATAAAGTCTATATGGGATATTATGAAAAAGGAAAGTCTAATAATAAAGATACTCTAGTTTATATGAATGTTGTAGAGCCAATAATCAGTCGTGCTATGTGGAACGAGGCACAACATCAAAAAGAGAAAAATCAAAGAAGTTATACAAGAGATAGAGTTTATATATTCTTTCAAAAATTAAAATGTCCTAAATGCAATAGAATAATGAAATGTAAGGGCTCTGGAGGCACAAAGAAAAAATATATGTACTATACTTGTGAGCATTGCAAGACATATTACAGAGAAGATAAAATCGAAGAATGTTTGCAAAGATTTATTCTTGAGTTAGTCGAATATGATATGGCAGTTAAGAAATATTTTTTACCAATACTAGCTGATAAAAAAGAAACAAAAACAGAAAAACTAGACCAAGAAATTGACACATTACGAAAACAAAAAGAAAGAATAAGAAAGGCTTATGTAAGTGGTATAGTTGAAATGGAAGATTTCTCTGAAGATTATAAAATTATTGAAGAAAAAATAAACATTTTAGAAACAAAAAAATATGAAAAACTTAATACAAATAGTTTATCATTTACCCCACAACAGTTAATGGCTGATAGAGATATTGAAAGAGAAAAACTAATAAAAGATAACAAATTAAATGAAACTTTAAAACAAGAATGGAACAAAAAATCGAAAGAAGAAAAGCAAGAATTTATTTCAAAATTTATTGAATCAATGACATTATTAAAGAACAAAAAACGGAGAATTTTACATTGATAAAATAAATTTTAGAAGTAGTTATATTGAACAACTAACAAAATTTTTTGCATTAGGAATAGCAGATGTTTTTGTACCTGTCGAGGTGAATGAACAAGAAAAAGAAATTAGGACAAGTGTTAATATAAATCAAGAACAATTAGATGATTATATTGAAAGACTTAACAAAGAATTTGAAATAGAATTTTACGAATTATTTTCAAAAAATGTGAATGAAAATGAAGAAGAAATTGAAATAAAATTGAACAAAGAAAAACAAAAATTGATAAGATTAGTTGCTATAAAAAATGATAAGAAATTTTCAAAATCTAAAAAAGAAAATTATAAAATTGGAGCAGTAATTAGTAATCAAAAATAAAGAATTAGAGGAAAAATTCAAACTAAGTACAATTTTTGTACCCCCATACACTTCCTAACAAGCACTGAATTTTTCCTCCCTAGTCAAAATTCGGATTTTGGGACTAAGTCCCAAGCCCTTTATAAAATAGTTTGTAGAATTAATGAAAAAATTGAAAAATTATGATATACTTTAATCTACTAGACAGTGTCTAATAAATTAAAAGAAAAAATCAAATTATATAAAAAAGAAGTAATTAAATAAAGAAAAGGAATGAGAAATGAATAGATTATTAAGAATAAGTTTTGATACTTTATTAACATCAGTTACTCCTATTCTTGGGTGGTTTTTGCTAGGAATTTTAGTAGATAAAAATTTAATCAATATATTTTCACTCATATACCCAATGCAATTTGTTATAAGTGCTATAAAAAGTATTTTTGGTACAGGAGCTAATATAAGTGCTATTAGAGATAAAAACAAAGAAAGTATATTTTCAGGAGTAGTATTAGGATCCGTATTCGGAATGATAATATTGGGTATTATTGTATTAAATATGGATAAATACATAGCTTTTATGAATATGGATATAGAAACTTATAAAACATTTGCAATGTATGGATTAATTCAAATGTTTTTACAATTATTATTGAATTTATCTTTATGCAAATTATATTATGAAAATGATAATAAAAGAGCGAATAAATATAGTTTTTGCTTTAATTTAATAAATTTTTCTTCTTTAATAATTATGAGTATTATAACAAAAGAACAAATAGTAATTGCAAGTATATCAATCATAATTACTACTATTTTTACTATAGTTATGATGACTAGATTAGTACAAAAAACAAAGCTTAAAATTAACTTAATCAATTGTATAAAATACGATTCTGTATATTTATTTGCAGAGATAAGTATGTTTATAATTTATCTATTTGGATTTAAAAATTCATTTAATTTTGGAGAAAAATATATTTTAGCTACTTCATTTGCAACTTTAATAACAGATACTCAATGGGATATATCTAGTGCAATAAAAACTGTAGCACAAATTGATATTGCTAAAAGATTATTCTCATACAAAGAGCATATGAAAAATAGTAGAAAGTTAATTTATCTATTAATTATATCTACTTTTATAATGGGACTAATATTATATCCAAGTTATAAAGTTGATATAACAGCTACATTACTTATAGTAGGAATTGAATTGATATCTTTATATATGTATCCAACATATATTACAAAATTAACTTGTATTCAACTTGAATATTCTGCTATAAAAGCTACCATTAGTAAGCAGATTGCAAATATATTAAGAGTTTGTTGTTCTTTTATACCATCACCATTTTGTACTTCCATTGGATTAGCTATTTCTGTTATATATCAACTAGTGTCAACGCAATGTATAATTCAAAAAAATAAACTCAATTTAGAAATAAGTCAAAAGAATTTATAAAAACTATTGATATAAGAACAAAAGTTTGGTACAATATGTGAAATGCAAGGAGTGATTATTATATGAAACAGGCTTATATAAATTGTTTGAAAACATTAAGAAAATTTAGAAAAAATCTAAAAGTAGATAAAGATATAAAAAGAGGAAAACTATATTTTACTTGGCTTACAGATAAAACAGAAAAAATAGCAAATGAAAAAGATGAGAATTATATTTATAAAAATATTGTGAAATATGCATTATGCAACTTTAAAATAGATGATTTTAGCTATAAAAAGGCAAATAAAGCATTAAAAAAAGTAATTGATAATAACTATATTCTAAAAAAGAATTATCGCATTTTCAATAATCCAAATATTTCTTTTGAAGATACAATGTTAATAATGAAAAAGATTTTATTAAAAAGAGGTAATGTTGTATGGATTGATTTCGGTTTTAATATTGGAAATGAATTTGGAGGAATGCATCCAGCAGTTATTTTAAAAAATTTTGACAAAGATATATTTGTATTGCCTGTATCTTCTAAGAAACCTATAGAATATGAAAAACTAGAAAAAGAGTTCGAAGAAGGTAAAATATCGCAAGAAGAATGTAAGAAGAGAAAAGACAAAATAACTGAAATTGTACAATTAAATAATATAATTGGTTTTAAAGAGATGACTAGATGGGCAAATATAACAAGAATAAGAAAAGTTAGTATATTAAGATTAAACTTTTCTGGAACAATAGGAAGAATAGATGGAGAATACATAAATACAATATCAAGCAAAATTAGTAAAGAATTTGGTGTATAAAATCTTGACTTATGTAATAAAATATAGTATCATAGTATTAGAAAGTAATTGAAAGATTGCTATGTTTGGAGTGAAAGCTCCAGTAATTGCTATGTTAGGTGGCTGACTAGAAATAGTTAGCCATCAGTTTGTTTTATAACTAAAAGATTGCTGTGGGAGGTAATTAGCTAGAAATAACTAGTTGCCAGTTTTTTTATTTTATGCTATACTAATTTTAACAGTTGATGAGTCAATTATTTTTTTGAGCAAAATATGGGAGGAACACTATGAGAAACAGTCATATTTTTCGCAAATAACCTCCTAAAACGCTCCAACGACGTATCTGTTCGAACTTTTTATAAAACAGAGATATGAAAATCAATCAGTAAAATGGTTGATTTTTTTGCTTGTAAAAAAATCTTCCAACAGAAAGGAGGATTATTTTTATGGTTAAGATAATGAAAAGGAAAAGATAAAACAAGAATTACAGAAATTTAAAGACTTTTGGCGTAGTCTAATGAAACATTTTCAAAATAGAATTGGATTTGACAAAGATGAGCATTATAAATATGTTAGTGGTGACTTATATAAAAATGGTATTTTTGATGACAACGACAATGAAATAGCAAATAATGTTAGAAGAAAAGTAAAAACAACAGATTAAATAGCTAATTTAAAAGATAGAAAGAAAAATGATACAAGATTTTAATATGGAGGTAATAGAAAATGGAGAGTGAAAAAGTAAAATATTTAATAAATATAATAAATAATAT
>CAPNAQ010000102.1:0-5999 GCA_948663505.1 uncultured Clostridia bacterium
ATGAAATGCGTTGGACTATGAAAAAATACAAGAAGCTACACCCAGATAAACCATTGCCTCATATCACGCCCCATGTGTTCCGCCATACATTCTGTACTAATATGGCAAATGCGGGCATGGATATCAAGAACCTGCAATATGTAATGGGACATTCTGATGTTGGCGTTACACTGAATGTTTACACTCATGCCAGCTTTGACTGGGCAGCGGAGCAAATGGCGAGAATCATTGATTTGAGCGAGCAACGAGGAAAGCACATTGCTTGCAAATGTGTTTGACGAGTGCCGGACAACGCAGAAGAATCCTGCGTGTAAAGATACTGATATGCAGGGAAAACAAAGAAAATCAAGTTGAAAAATACACCAATCTACTACACCACTTACTACACCATTTGCCCATAAATTTGCGTAGATTTATATAGATTTGCGTAAAGTTAGGGCAAAATGCAAAATTGAAGAAAAGTGCCAAGAAGCCCGATATATCAAGGTTTAAAGGCTTATGAAAGGATAGATTCAAGATGATAAAAATATTATTCATCTGTCACGGCAACATCTAGCAAATAATTAAAAACCCAGTATTTATAAGCATTTAAAGCATTGATTAATAGATTTTACTAAGCATTTACTAATTTTGAAAAAATAGTCTTGTCACAATATTTAACTATTAACATAAAGGCATTACTGATTGTAGAAATACAGTTAGTAGTGCCTTTATTTTAGTGGGTAAATATATTCACTAAAAACTATATATTTACATAAAATAAATAAAAGAAAGGATTAATTAACATGGCAAAAGTAAATAATGTGGTTCGTATTATTGAGTTTGGAAATGAGAGTGAATTTTACTATAAGGTGCAAGAGGATTTAATAAGCTACATAGATGAATCGGATTCCAGATGTTACAAAGTGAAAAATATTCAAATGATAGATGAGACACATGCTTTAGTTTACTTTGAAGAAGATTTGAATATTGTTATGGTAAAATTCTTCTTTAATGGAAAAGAATTGTATGTAAAAGAAGCACCTGAATTAATATCGTATTATTCTATACAAGAGATTTCCTTAATGAATGACTTAGGACTTATTACAATTAATAATACAGAATATGACATTGAGGAAATAAGATATGTAGTAGATAACTATGGAGTAAGACACGCTGAAATTTATTTAAACTAAGAAAGAGGTAATATTTATGACAAGTAATAAAAATAAACAATATCAAGATGAACAATATAATAGGACACCTGATTATGAAATGGGTTCAGGATTTTCCAACTATGATAGGTTAATGGTAGAATTAAATAATCGTATGTATTATGAAAAAGAAATATATGAGAAGTTTTTAAATGAAAATGGATTAAATGCAGAAGATACATTTGATAAGAATACAGACCATGCACAATTATTAGAAACGGTATACTCTATTTTGCAGACACTACTTAGTAATATTGATATGTATAGAAAAATAGAAACGGAGTTTGTAACTTCTGGACAAGCTGCAACGGCATTACAAGACCGATTAAAGAACCTTAGAGCAGAAATTAATCGTATCAAGGCAGAAATGCACTATGATGATTCTGATTTTACTTTTATGTATTATACAAGATAGGAGGTTCACATGAGTGTAAATTTAATGTATTCGCCGCTTGAAACAATCTTTCAGGCAACTATGGAGCGTGAAGGAAGGACTGTAACATCATATACAGATAAAACCCAGTTTCAAGCATTTATGAGGCGCAATGATGATGGGAATAATTATGAAGATAGGATAACATTATTTTATTCAATTAATGAACCTGTAAAACAGGGGAGCTTAATTACTTATGGCAATAAGATTTATATACTAATTAATCGAGATACAGAAGAAAACTATTGTTACTATAAATCAAGTGCATTAGCTTGTAATGGTACAATTACTTTAAATAATGGAAATGTAATAGATATTCCTTGTTATGCATCTTCAATGAAAGATGGACTGGCAAAACAAACTAATTTAATGGCTGCTATTAGTGGAAGTATGGAGTTTATTACAGAATTTAATGAATTAAGTCAAAAGATTCAAGTAGATGATACATTTAATGAATTTGGCAGAACATTTAAAGTTGATAATATGTATCATAAAGATGGGATATTATATTTGGTAACAAAAGTTACTCTGGATGAGAAGCCTTATGAAAAGTTACAGATTGTTATTGATGGTGCAAATCGTTCATATCAAATGGGTGAAACAGCAAAATTAAAAGCTATCCTATATGTTAATAATAATATTACAAAAGGCACAGTTACTTGGAAATCGTCTAATAATTCTATTGCTACTATTGATGAAGATGGGACTGTTACTTTTCTATCAAATGGGTATGTTGTATTTACTGCTTACTGGATTGAAAAGAATTATTCACAGAAAACAGAGGTAATATCTGTTGGAAAAGTAATGCCAGTAACAGATTATAAAGTAGATATTAGTGGACAAGATACATTAGCTGTGCGATATGATAGGACATATACTGCCGGTTTATATGATTCTAATGGTGTAGAGGTTAATGGAACATGGACATTTGAAATAAGCTGTAAATATCCAGATTTAATTAATATAACTATAACTGATAATACAATAAAAATAAAAACAAAAAATAGTGATAAATTACTTGGAGAAGATTTAATTCTTATTGCAACAGAAACTAAAACAGGAACAGTAGGAATAAAGATTATAAAATTAATAGCTTTGTGCTAAGTTAAGAAAAAGCCTAGTGGTTTGCTAGGCTTTATTTTATGGAAATTATTATTGTTAAGTAAGGTTAATGTAATTTTTCACGTAGCCAATCAGAATTAATGTCAAGAGATACTAAAGAAAATTCTTGTGCTGCAATCTTATCTACACATAAACATTTATCAAGTAAATCATAAAGTGTTTCCAAGTCAAATGCTTTAGGAAATAAATTGTCTATGTCGCTCCAACATTTTTTATACCAATAAACAACTCCATTGTTTGTACGATTAATTATATTTGTTAAATTATTAGATATTTGTTGTATGGAACTTGAATTAATATTATCTAATATTTCTAATAGATTTCTCCGTGCATATAAAACATGTCCACTTCTACTAGAGTATTCAATATATTTGTATTGTTGTTCTCTTGTAATGGGAGTGGGTTCGTTATACTTCGCAAAAACCAAAGGAGTTATATTGACCTCATCATATATGATAGGAATATCAGTTCTAGCTTGTTGAGTCCAATCATTTTCATCTGTGGATGTATTGTCTTTAAATTTAATAGAATATCTAACGTTATTAGTTTTGTCCATAAGTTCATCAATAGATACATTAAAATAATCAGCTAATTTTGTCCACATTTCATTATTGCGCGGTTCTCTTGTTCCTTGCTCATAATTTCCAATAGTTGCAGGAGATACATTAATAGCTTTTGCAACATCTGCTTGTGTAAGATTTTGTTCAATTCGTAATTGTTTCAATTTATCTTTAAACATAATAATCACCTCATGTAATATAGTATAACACAAAAAAATAAAAAAATCAACAAAATGTGGGATTTTAAATAAAAAATGTGTAATATTTTTATTGACACATACATTTATATGTGTTATATTGTGTAGAAATAGAATGTGTATAAAAGAATGAAAAGTTATCTAAATAAATCATTGACAAAAACAAACATACGTTCTATACTTATCATTATCAGATAAATAAAAAAAAAGACCTGTCCAAAATCATGCAAACGGTGTTGGCGCACCTTTGATTTGGACAGGTCTTAATACACACACACAAATTAATTACCCAGAAAGGGTAAAAATTTGAATAAGCAGAATTGCTCATCTATATTTTACATAATGTATGTAATTAAGTCAAGCGATTCTGCAAAATTTCCATATTTTTTATAAATATAATTTTACTATTTTTTAGAAAGTAAAAGTGTAAGGGGTTGTTTTTATTCATAGTAATGGTGATTACTGAGAACATGATTGTATTCTTTTAGAATTTTAGATTCTAAAAATGATAAATTAGGATTTTCCCCAGAAGTGGGGAAAATGGCGTGCCAGCTTGTTGGCATGATATTTGAATGTGGTTTTGACTACCCACATATGGGGAGTGAAAATGGCATACCCACTTGTGGGCATGACGATTTTATCCCTGAAAACATTTTCTACTGCCTAGCTAGGAAAGCAAAGAATGAAACAATTAAGAAATTCTAAGCAAAGGTAGTAGATGAAATTATTACAGAACTTAAATTTTTTACATAATATATAAAAATAAAATTAAAAGGAGGAATTATCATAATGAACAAGACTAGAACAATAATTACAATGCAAGAATTAGAAAAAATAATGACTTTAAGAACCGGCGAATTTGATGCAGATAGTGTTGACATCTATGGATTTAGTATCAATATGCTTTGTACAGGCGTACATTTTGATAAGGCAATGAATAATAATACAAAGTATATTTGCATGATTTTGATTTGTAAATGTGGAGAAATACAGATTGACCCATCAACTATTGTGGAAATCTATCTTGATTTAGATGGAATTATTACACTTGAGTTTAATAATGGTTTACCAGATTTACAAATTAGGTATAGGTGAAATATAAGGAGGAATGTTATTGAGCAATAAAACACAAATGTACATAGTAAGGTCATTAGTATTAACAAATTGGTTGTGTAGTCAAGGCTATCAAATTTTAAAAGTTGAAGATTCTGAAAAGAATTCTAAATTTAAAGTTTTTCTTTTTGAAGATACAAGGCAGCTTAGAGACAGTGTTTCAAGGTATCTTTCACAAAAGGAGGTGTAGTTTTATTGACTAACGGCAACAAAAGAAACATATATCTATCAGATATTATAGGTGATGATTACAAATCATGGCATAAAGAATTTGTTATTTTAGATGGAGGAACGGGTTGCGGAAAAAGTTATTTTTGTATTCACGTTTTAGGAGCTTATGCACAAATACATAGAAAAAGAATTCTTTATTTATGTAATCGTAGAAAATTAAGAAAACAAATATATAACGAAGTAAAAAGGCTAAAATTACAAAACATAATTGATGTACTTTCATATCAGTTATTACAAAAAAACCTTCAAAAAGGATGTTTGTATCTACATTATGATTATGTTATAGCAGATGAGTGTCATTATTTTACAACAGATGCAAAATTTAATGATTATACAGATATTTCTTATGATTATCTAATAAATCAAAAAGAATCTGTTGTTATATGGATTAGTGCTACTGCAAAAGTATTTTTTAAATGGCTGGAGGATAATAATAAAGTAGAAAAAAGGAATATATTTAGAGTTGATAAGGATTATTCATATGTAAATAAATTGTATTTTTATCAGAAAGATGAAATTTCAACAATAATAGATAATATTTTAGCAAATGAATTAGAAAGTAAAATTATTGTATTTTGTAATTCTGCAAATAGAATGTATGAAATGAATAAAAGATATGGTGATACTGCAAATTATTATTGTTCTAGTTCGTCATCAAATAAAAAGTTAAAAGAAATGTGCGGAATTGATGAAAAAACAAAAAAAGTAAAAGATTGTATTTCAACATATCTTGATGGACGCATTACATTTGAAAAACGTGTATTATTTACAACTACTGTGCTTGATAATGGAATAGATTTAAAAGATGAAAAAATAAAGCATATATTTAGTGAAATTTTTGATGTAGATTCTTTGATTCAGTCATTAGGAAGAAAACGTAGTTTGAATGAAAATGATACATGTATCTTTTATATAAGGGAATTTCAATCAAAAGCAATACAAGGTTTTCTTAATATAAATAATGCACAATTAGAGCCAGCGAAGTTATATAAACAAGATTATGATAAATTTTATCAAGAATATGGTAATGGGAAAAAGCGTAAACAGTTAAAAAATAATAAAATATTTTATTCATATTTTGCAGAAAAAAAAGTTAATAGCAAGCCTAAAATAAATGAGTGTAGGTATAGAAAATATGAGCAAGATAATA
>CAPNAQ010000102.1:6035-6511 GCA_948663505.1 uncultured Clostridia bacterium
TTCCTATATTATATAATTTTTTGGGATGTGAATTAGTATCTAAAAGTGAACATATTACAGTTGATATAAAACAAGTAGATATATTTATGAAATTTTTAAAATCTATTGAAGGAAAAAGATTATATAAGATTGATAAAGAACACATAAAAGAAGAATTTGAATCTATTGGTGTTAAATTGCGATATATAGGTATTAATACTTTTAATGGTGCATTAGATGATGTTTATAAAGACTTATATATTTGTAGATTTTATAACAAAGATACTAATGGGAATAACTTGGTTGATAAAAGAAGAACATTTGAAGATGGAAGTGTAAATCCAAATAGGGATAAAAAATATTGGATTTTAGAAAATAGAAAATCTGGATAATATTATTTGGGGGCGAATCCACATTTTTCTATATATATTAGATATTTGTGAATCCGACCCCAAACTAATTAATGAGTTATATATTTTTATTTTACCTATATATAA
>CAPNAQ010000103.1 GCA_948663505.1 uncultured Clostridia bacterium
GCATTTACAATACAATTTATCAAAATTTCTTTTTCATTATTATTATTTTTATTATAATCTAATAATTCTTTTGAAAAATCTAAAGTTAAACATTCATTTTCTAAAGATGATTTTAATAATTGTGTATTTTCAGGAATTATTTTTCTTAATTTATTATTTTTTGGACCTTCAATTAATAATTCAATAATTGTATTATATGGTGAAACTATTAATTGTTTTATATTTACAATTCTTGCTTCTGGTTTTATAGAATTACTTTCTGAATCTGGAAAATACAAACTTACAATTGTCTCTCTAAACTGTTCCTCTGATATTTCTTCTTGTGGAATATATTCATCCATTTCTTCATTCGATTTCTTTTCTTTTACATATTTTATTGCAAAAAATCCTACAATAAAAATTATAATTAATAAAATTACAAATAATAAGATTATCTTTTTGTTTTTCATAACGCCCTCCTATTTTTTAGCTCTATTTATTAGACTTCTTTTATGTTGAGCTAATTTTTATATTTAATCTTATTATTTGTTTGTCCAAAATATACTTAATATTAAAAAATTATTACTTTTTTTATGATTGTAATGTTTCTTCTATTTTTGTTTTATTTATATCATTTTCTTTATCTAAAGCACTTTTTTCATTTTCTTGTCTAGCTAAATTATCTTTGGCAACAGTCATTAATAATTTAATTCTATTAGCCTGATTTGTCTCACTAGCACCTGGATCATAATCAACAGGAGAAATATTTGCATCAGGATATTTTTGTCTTATTGTTTTAATAACACCTTTACCAACAACATGATTTGGCAAACATGCAAATGGTTGTACACAAATAATATTAGGAATATCATTTTCAATATATTCAATCATTTCTGCTGTTAAAAACCAACCTTCACCTGTTTGGTTTCCAATAGACAAAACATCTTTAACTTTAGATTCTAAGTGCCAAATATCACATGGCTGTAAGTATCGTTTCTTTGAGTTTGATAATGCTTCTCTAATATCTTTTTCTAAAATATCAATTAATTTTATCGCTAATTTACTAATTTTGGAAGATGTTTTATTAGTATTTAATAAATTGTTAAATGTAATTTTATGTGTTGCCATAAATTTAACAAATCCCATAAAATCAGGCAATATTACTTCAGCACCTTCTTTTTCAAGTAAATCTGCTACAAAGTTATTTCCAAAAGGATGATATTTTATTAAAACTTCTCCTACTATTCCTACTTTTGGTTTTTTAATATTAGTATTTAGTTCTATTTTTTCAAAGTCTTCTACTATATCATGAATACTTTGTTTGAATTCTTTATTAGTTGATTTTCTAACAAGTCTCTTACATTTTGTTATCCATTCATCAAATAATTTTTGAGTTTCTCCTTTATTTATTTCATACGCTCTATTTTTAGTTAGCATTTTTTGTAATAGATCTGCGTAAAGTACACATTTTATTATTCTTTCAATCATTTTTGGTGTTAGTTTAAAGCCAGGCATTTTTTCCATACCAACAAGGTTAAATGATATTACAGGTATATTACTAAATCCTGCATCTTTAAGAGCTTTTCTTATAAATCCTATATAGTTTGTAGCTCTACATCCTCCACCTGTTTGAGACATTATTAAAGCTGTTTTATTTAAATCATATTTACCTGACTCTAATGCTTCAATCATTTGTCCAGTAACTAATATTGAAGGATAACATGCATCATTATTAACATATTTTAATCCTGTTTCAACTGTATGTGATGAACATTCTCTTAAGAGTTCTAATTTATATCCTGATTCTTGTATAGCAGATTCTAATAATTCAAAATGTATTGGGGCCATTTGTGGACATAGAATTGTATAATCTTTTCTCATTTCTTTAGTAAAGATTCTTTTATTAATTCCATAACTTCCTATTTGCTTTTCTTCTTCTCTTTTAGCTATTCTCTTGTTCATACTTGCTAAAAGTGAACGGATACGAATTCTAACAGCTCCTAAGTTATTAACTTCATCTATTTTTATTAATGTATACATTTTATCATAACTAGATAAAATTTCTTCGACTTGATCTGTTGTAACTGCATCAACACCACATCCAAATGAATTTAATTGTACTAATTCTAAATTATCATGTTTTCCGACAAAGTCAGCTGCAGCATACAATCTTGCATGAAATACCCATTGATCTACTACTCTTATTGGACGTTTTGCTTCAGTTTTATCAGAAACACTATCTTCTGTTAAAACACATAATCCAAGAGATGTTATTAATGTATCTATTCCATGATTAATTTCAGGATCAATATGATATGGTCTTCCAGCTAAAACAATTCCTCTTAAATTATTTTCTTCAATATATTTGACTGTTTCAGTTCCTCTATCTCTAATATCCTTTTTACATTTTTGATATTCTTTTTCTGCTTTTTCAGCAGCTTCTAATAATTCCTTTTTTGTAAAATTATATTCTTTAAATTCATCTAATTCCATAACCTTTTTTACAAGATTCTTTATATCAAAAGGCAAAAATGGATTTAAAAATTTAATGTTTTTCTCTTTAATATTCTCAACATTATTTTTTAATACTTCTGAATATGATATTACAATTGGGCAATTATAGTGATTATCAGATTTCTCATATTCTTTTCTTGAATATGGCATACATGGATAAAATATTGTTGTAATTCCTTTTTCAATTAAATCTTCAATATGTCCATGTGATATTTTTGCTGGATAACAAACTGATTCAGATGGCATTGATTCCATGCCTTTTTCATATGTTTTTCTTGTACTTTTTTCTGATATAACAACTCTAAATCCTAAGTTTGTAAAAAATGTAAACCAAAATGGGTAATCTTCATACATATTTAAAACTCTTGGTATTCCTATTACTCCTCTTGTTGCATTTTGTTCTTCTAATGGTTTATAATCAAATATTCTTTTATATTTATATTGAACTAGATTTGGTAAATTTTTTTTATCTGAAAGTATTCCTGCACCTTTTTCACAACGATTTCCTGATATATGTATACTACCATTACTAAATTTATTTATTGTTAATTTACAATGATTTTCACAATTATTACATCTTGTGTGTGTTACTTTTATTTCTAATTTATCTAGTTCTTCTATTTTTAATATGCTAGATTTATATTCCATGTCTAAATTTGCTTCATATTGTTCTTTTGAAAGTAATGCCATTCCATATGCACCCATTAATCCTGATATATCAGGACGAATAACATTTTTACCAACAATTTTTTCAAATGCTCTTAAAACTGCATCATTATAAAAAGTTCCACCTTGTACTACTATATGATCTCCTAAAGTACTTACATCTCTAACTTTCATTACTTTTTGAATTGCATTTTTTATAACAGAATATGAAAGTCCGCTTGATATATCTCCAACTGTATATCCCTCTTTTTGTGCTTGTTTAATTTTTGAATTCATAAATACTGTACATCTTGATCCTAAATCAACAGGTCTTTTAGCATTTATGGCTTCTTTTACAAATTCAGATATTTCTATATTTAAACTTTTTGCAAATGTTTCTATAAAAGAACCACAACCAGATGAACAAGCTTCATTTAACATGATGTTATCTATAGCCCCATTTTTCATTTTTATATATTTCATATCTTGTCCACCAATATCTATAATTGCAGTAACATTCGGTTCAAATTGTTTTGCTGCTGTATAGTGTGCTATTGTTTCAATTTCGTTTAAATCAACATTTAATGCTGTTTGGATTAATTTTTCTCCATATCCAGTAACTCCACTATATCTTAATATTGCTTTTTGTGGTAATACTTCATATAATTTTTTTAACATTCCCATTACACTTTTTAATGGATTACCTTCATTACTTCCATATGATGAATATAGTAATTCTCCTTCACTATCAATTAAGACTAGTTTTGTTGTTGTTGAACCTGCATCTATACCTATAAAGCAATCACCTTCATATGATGATAACTCTTTTTTTACTACTTTAGTTACTTCATGTCTTTTTTTAAATTCATTATATTCTTGTTCATTTTCAAATAATGGATTTAATGGATTAGTAGTATTATCACGAGAATTTCTCAAATTTTCTATTTTTTGCATTAGCTCATCTACAGTAATTGGAGTTGTATTTAATGAGTCAAGTGCTGCTCCTTTAGCTACTAATAAATGCGCTTCTTCAGGAATTATTATCTCGTTTGATTTTAAATTAAGTGTTTCTATAAATCTAATTCTTAATTCAGATAAGTAACTTAATGGTCCTCCTAAAAAAGCTACATTCCCCCTAATAGGTCTCCCACATGCTAGTCCACTTATTGTTTGATTTACAACTGCTTGAAATATTGATGCAGCAATATCTTCTTTTGCAGCTCCTTCATTTATTAATGGTTGTATATCTGTTTTTGCAAATACTCCACATCTCGATGCTATTGGATATATTGTTTGGTAGTTTTTTGCTAATTCATTTAATCCTTTCGTGTCTGTGTGTAATAATGATGCCATTTGGTCTAAAAATGCTCCTGTTCCTCCAGCACATGTTCCATTCATTCTTTGCTCTATTGATTTATCAAAGTATATTATTTTTGCGTCTTCTCCACCAAGTTCTATTACAACATCTGTTTCAGGTATGTATTTTTCTACAGACCTTTTACATGATACAACTTCTTGTATAAATTCTACTCCTAAAAATTTACTTGCAGACATTGCTCCTGATCCTGTTAATGCTATTGTAAATTGATTTTCTGAATACATTTTTGCTAAATTTTCTAGTACATTGCATACTGTATTTTTTGTATCTGAATAATGCCTTTGATAATCTTTATATATTGTTTTTTGTTTTTCATCCATAACTATAATTTTTACTGTTGTTGATCCTACATCTAGTCCAACATGTAATATTTTATCCATAATTCTACTTCCCTTCGCTCATTGTTCTTACAATGATTATAGAATTTATTTCATAAATTCTGCATTAGTTTTTATAGCGTATTTTATTTGAATTGCTGTCTTTAACGTCTAATTATTACAGAATTTCTAACAAAATTCTGTATAAGATATCGTAACTCTTCTTCATACTATTTCGCATAAGTTATTTGTATCTCGCTTTGCTCTCACAACTAACTTAACTTCGTTTGAACAGCTCTTTTTATTTTACTTTATAAATCCTTTATATGTTCTTACATGGTCTTTTGAACTGCTTTTTTATTGTCTGTTGATTACAGAATTTCTAGCAAAATTCTGTATAAGATATCTGTAACTCTTCTTCATACTATTTCGCATAAGTTATTTGTAGCTCGCTTTGCTCTCACAACTAACTTAACTTCGTTCGAACAGCTCTTTTTATTTTACTTTATAAATCCTTTATATGTTCTTACATGGTCTTTTGAACTGCTTTTTTATTGTCTATTGATTACAGAATTTCTAGCAAAATTCTGTATAAGATATCTGTAACTCACTTCGTTCGAACAGCTATCTTAATTTTATATGGATTTTGGCTTTTTGTCAAATGTAAATATTTGGATTTTGCATATTTCTAATTTTTTGACATATCTTAAATTATATAGTATACTATAGTTAGCTTAAGCTAATTAAGAATATTTTTCATATAAAAAGAACAGGAATTTCGCTCCTGTTCTTTTTGTCTTCAATCATTTTTCTATTATTTCTAATAGTTTTATAATTAAAATGATTCTTGCTAATATAAGAATATCCTTCATATATCTCACCTCCTTAATGAAGGTCTTTTAATTATATAATAAATATTTACTTATTGCAACAATCTATGTTATTTTCTTTTAAAAATTTTTTTGCTTCATTATATCCTAATTTATAAAATTCATCTATTTTTTTCATGTCTAATAATGAAACTTTTTCACTTTTTATTTTAATAAAATAATTACTACCATTTAGTTCATATTTAGAAAGTTCTTTACACATTAATTCATAAGAACGAAATGTAATATCAATTAAATTTTTACAACAATGTTTATCTATCTCATTTTCAAAAATAATACTTATTACTTTATCAGCTCCCAATAATTCAACTTCTCTCCATGGTACATTTTCTCTAATACCTCCATCAACTAATTTAATATTTTTAAATTCAGTTGGTGAAAAAACAGCTGGAAAACTACAACTTGCTTGAACTGCATTTCCTATTTCTGCATCACCAATAAAAGTTGTACTATTTGAAAAACCTCTTACTTCTTTAGAACAAAAACATATTACTTCACCTGTATTCATATTTACACTTGGTATCACTAATGGCATTTTTATATTAGAAATATTATAAATATTTTTTTTATTAC
>CAPNAQ010000104.1 GCA_948663505.1 uncultured Clostridia bacterium
ATGAAATTGTAGGTATATTAATGATGATATATTAAAAATGCTATATAAAATACGTTTTTATTACACTATTTAATGCAAAAAGCATATTATTTAAAAATAGCCAAAAAACATTATGCTGGTATGTTATAATATATATAATTATTGTGAACATTTTATTTTTTACAATCTGCTTAAAGATAAAATTTAACAAATAGCATAAGGATAAAAGCGAGAGGAGAGAAAAACAATGAAATTAGAATCTATAGGAGTAAAGATTAGGGAAAAGAGGGAACAGAAGTCATGGAGCCAGGAGGCATTAGCATGTGCGGCAGACTTATCTACCGTATATATTGGAATGATTGAACGAGGAGAAAAAGTACCTAGATTGCAGACCTTTTTAAGAATCGTACATTGTTTGGGAACTACACCTAATGATTTATTGGCGGGATTATTTCCTGAGAAAAAAAATGAAGAAACTTTTAAGTATAAACATGAAATTGAAAAATTAAGTGTAAAAGACAAGAATAAAATGTATAAAATAATGGAGGCCTTTTTTGAAGAATACTAGGTAATAATGCAAATCTACATTATTGCTAGATTTGTAAGAATATGTTAAAATACAATTGCTTTTTAAATTTGATACTTAATAAAAAATAAAAACAGTTATATATGAGTCACTCAAATATGTCATATAGAGTATCATATATAATTTTTTTTTACCCCGAGCCGATTATAAATATATGATATAGTATTTTGAATACGTGGATAGTAAATAATAAGATTTATATAATTATAAGAATAATCTATGTATGGAGAGATATTATGCGAAATAAAGACCACAGAAACAATAAAGAAATTGGCAAAAGAATTCGTTCTGTAAGAATGATGAATAATCTTACACAGGATAATCTGGGAGATATGTTAGGTATAACTGGACAGGCTATACAAAAAATGGAAGCTGGTGAAAATATGATTACAGTAAATTCATTGATGATATTATGCGAAAAATTAGACGTAACACCAGATTATATACTGTTTGATAAACCAAAAACGGAACGTGATGTAGAGTTATCGTTTGAAACTTTAGAGGGCAATCAAAAATTGCAATTACTATTTCGATTATTGTTATATGTTAGTAAAGTTGAAAATGAAAAATATAGAAATTTATTAGAATCAATAATTGGCACGTTAGATTAAAGGATAAAGGACATTTAAGATGAAAGTGTTTAATAAAAATATACTTGTTATAGAAGATAATGAGTTTTATATGGATTTAATATGCAATGAACTGGAGCAGTTAGAAAATGTTAATATATACAGAGCAACAAACAGTGCAGATGCATATAAATATGCGATGGAGATATGTATCGATGTATTTATTGTTGATATTATTTTAAATACAAATGCATTAGGAGATGTATCGGGAATTAAGTTTATTGAAAGAATTAGAACTATAAATAAATATAAGTTTGCACCGATAATTATCACTACTTCTCTAGAAGACCCTAAACTCCATTCTTATAGTTATTTACATTGCTATCGTTATTTTGAAAAGAAATATGATCCGAAAGAATTATTTGCGACTGTTCTTGAAGTACTGCAGTATGAAACACCAAATGAAAGTACAAAGATGATTTATTATAAACGAGAGGGACTGCTGTTTTCAATCAATATTCAGGATATCATTTTTATTGAGAATTGTAACAGATATATAGAATATCATTGTACAGATGGGGTTCATAAAGCACCATATAAGTCTTGTAAAAATTTAATAGAAGACATACATTCTGAAGATTTTCTACAATGCAACAGGCACACAATTGTTAACAGAAGATATATTCTGTATGTAGATCTTGTAAATAGATATATAGAGTTAACAAATGATTATGGAAGTTTAGAAATAGGACCACGAATGAAGAAAGATTTAATAAGCAGGTTGAAAAATGATTAAGATTATATATTTAGTATTAGAAATATTAGCTATTGTAATATGTACCTATATTATTCATGAAAGAAAAATAAAATTCTCTATATATGCATATCTATTTATGCTTTTTGAAGTTTTTTATATGTTATTAGTTGACAATAAAATGGTTTCAGGAGAAACTCTTCCTATTATTTATATTTCTTTTGTGTTATTTGTTTTGTTAGAATTTAATGAAAATATAATTGATGCGGTTTATAAGTCGATTTTATCGTTATTAGTGATAACGATAGCACAAATGATAATTTATTTCCCAGGGGTAATTGTATATGAATTGACTAAAAATGATAGTATAATGGCTGTGTTTGTGAATTCAATTTGTCTGATAATTATCTTTATTACAAGAAAATGCGATATTTATAGAAAAATATCAAAACTATGTGATAAAAAACAATTAAAATATTTTCTTGTTGTAATGGTTGGATTCTCAATAATCATATATTATATTTATAGAATTAAAGGACATAAAACAATTACATTAGATGTTTATGTTGTTTCTTTAGTTTTCATAATTACAGTTATTTATGTCGTTTTGAGGTGGCAGAGGGCAAATTATGAAACTGAAATTAAGGAGAAACAGATTGATAGTATTAGAAGTTGTGATGAGTCATTGCAGAGGTTAATACAAGATACTAGAAAAAATCAACATGATTTTCATAATCACTTATTAGCAATTTTTGGTATGCACTCTTCGATTGATACATATGAGGAACTAGTAAAAGCTCAAGAAGAGTATTGTAATAAGATAAGTGATAAAAATTTATTTAATAAAATATTATATGGTATTAATGACCCTATTTTAGCAGGATTTGTTTACAATAAAGTTTGCAATATGGCCGAGAAAGGAATTAAGATTAATTTTAAGGTTAGTGTATCTTCAAATAAAATAGAATATGTATCTATTTATGATCTTAATGAAATTATCGGAATATTAATAGATAATGCATGTGAAGCAGTAATTGAAAACAATGTTAAAGAAGAAGTTTATTTTGAGATTATAGAAAGCGTTAAGCAATTATCTATTGTAATAAGAAATAGAAGTGAAATAATTCCAGAAGATAATATTATTCAATTTTTCAAAGTGGGATATTCCAATAAAGCAGAGAATAGAGGTTTTGGTTTATCTAAGATAATGGATTTAAAGGATAAATATAATTTTGAAATTTTTGTCAATAATAGAACAATTGAAAGTGATAATTGGTTTGAAATAATAATTACAATTAATAAAAAAATGTCTCTCAAGTAAAAATATATTTGAGAGACATCCTTTTTGATTCGAATTAGAAATCTGATTCATTTGGATAATTAGGTTCACCAAAGAATAAGAAACTTATTCCGGAAAACTTTACATAGTATACCATAGCTAAACATAAACTGCACATGATATTCATAGCTGCTAATCTTTGTTTTTTCATTTTAATAGTCCTCTCTTTCTTGTGATTTTAGCAATAATAAGTTGAATGGTATGTAATAAAATTGTCCAAAAACCAACTTGTATATATAATTCCAAAGCTTCAATGTTTTGGAAAATGCTAACAAAAAGTATATAAGTAAAAATTATAATAAAACCAAGATTACGACAACTCTTTAGAAGAACACTGTTTGGAGAAGGTCTAAAAGGCGAAGCAATAGGTCCAATATAATAGTTTATTATCATGCAGACTGTAGAAATAGCAAAAATAAAAATAAAAGATATGTTTACAATATAAGGGAAAAATATAATTGATAAATATAAAATAAAAAAAGACAATGCAAAACAAGAAAGATAATGTTTACAATGCAGTCCTCCAATATTAATTCTTAAAAATAAAAGTAAAATAATTGAAAATAAGAAAGGATAAAAATATCCTAATACTCCAAACAAAGTTCCGAAAAGAAGTAATTTTGAAAATTCGGAAAATAAGGATGCTAATACATACTTTACTTTAGCTATATCATAGTCAGAATAACCATATTCTCTTTGCAATTCCTGAATCAGTTCGCTCATAACAACCTCCATTTTATTATTTTTGCGTAGTAATGTAATAAATATTTATCTATTACGTAAATCCAATAGAATTATCAGTGAGAAGTATAAAAGAATAATAATGAAAAACTTCAATTCTATGAAATGCAATGTAAAAATAATTATAAACGCAAAAAAAAGAATAAAAATCATGTCATTTCTTGTAAATGGTTTTGATATATGTATGAAAAAGTGTAATTAGGAAAATATAAACAAAAAAGTAATTAGGGGAAATATAATATGTCAAAATCAGTATGGATAGATGGTACAAAACTTCCAAAGTATCAAAAATTGCAAGGGAAAGTTAAAACGGATGTTTTAGTTATTGGTGGTGGAATCACAGGAATATTATGTTCGTATTTTTTGAAACAATCAGGAGTAAATACTATACTAGTTGAAGCTGATAGGATATGTCATGGGGTAACAGGGAATACTACAGCAAAATTAACTTCTCAGCATGGATTAGTATATGAAAAAATGATACAGTCTGTAGGAAAAGAAATGGCCGGAAGATATTTAGAGGCAAATGAGCAGGCACTAGAACGGTACAGAGAGCTGGCAAAGAATATAAATTGTGATTTTGAGAGAAAAGATTCTTTTATTTATTCATGCTCAAACCGAAGCAAAATTGAAAAGGAAGTTGAGGCTTTAACACAGTTAGGAATTGCGGCAGAATTTTGCGAACACATTTCAATTCCATTATCTATCAGGGGAGCAGTAAAATTTCCTAACCAGGCACAATTTAATCCGTTAATGTTTTTATCGGAGATTGTAAAGGGATTAGAAATCTATGAGCACACATTTATCAAAGATATCGCTCCACATAAAGCGTGGAGTAATGAAGGGGAAATTACTGCAAATAAAATTATCGTAGCGACGCATTTTCCGTTTTTGAATAAACATGGAAGTTATTTTTTAAAATTATATCAGGACCGCTCATATGTAATTGCCTTAAATAATGTAGAAGATGTACATGGTATGTATATGGATGAGGAGAAGACAGGTAAGTCTTTTCGAAATTATAAAGATTTATTATTGATTGGTGGAGGAAGTCATAGAACTGGTAAAGCTGGAGGCAACTGGGAAGAACTAAGAGAGTTTGCAAAACAGTATTTTCCAGAAGCAGAGGAGAAGTATGCCTGGGCAACACAGGATTGTATGAGTTTAGATCAAATTCCATATATCGGAAGATATTCAAAACGGACACCGGATTTGTATGTTGCATCTGGTTATAATAAATGGGGAATGACAACATCCATGGTTGCAGCAATGTTATTATGTGATTTAGTTATGGAAAAGAAAAATGAATGGGAAGAGGTATTTTCTCCAAGCCGCAGTATTTTAAAACCACAACTCTTTATTAATGGAGTTGAGGCAACAAAAAATTTATTGACACCAACAATGAGACGTTGCCCGCATTTAGGCTGTGCATTAAAGTGGAATTCTACAGAACAAACGTGGGATTGTCCGTGTCATGGTTCCCGTTTCGAAAAAGATGGAAAAATAATTAATAATCCGGCTACCGGAGATGCAAAGCTTAAATAAAGATGATTTTGTTAAGTTAACATAACATATATGTAAAAATTAAATTGATGATATTTTCTCTTTGTGATAGACTATTTAATAATAAAGATATACGAGGGATTAATATGGAACAGTGGGATTTATATACAAAAGATAGAATTAAAACAGGAAAGAAAATAAATAGGGGAGAGCGTGTTCCGAAAGGACATTTTAGAACAGTAGTACATGTAGCTATATTTGATACGAAAGGAAAAATGCTGATACAACAAAGACAGAAAGATAAAAAACTATGGGCTGGTCTATGGGATGTGACAGCAGCAGGAAGTGTAATTGCAGGTGAGAGCAGTCTTGAGGCAGCAGAACGTGAAGTGTTTGAAGAGATAGGATATGAAATAAACCTAAATAATGAAAGACCAGCATTTACAATTGATTTTGATGAGGGCTTTGATGACTGTTACTTAATTATCCGAGATTTGGATATTGATAAATTAGTATTACAGGAAAAAGAAGTTCAAAACGTGAAATGGGCAACGGAAGAAGAAATCCTGCAAATGATAGAGGATGAGACGTTCATTTCTTATCATAAGTCAAAGATTGAATTGATGTTTTTCCTTAGGAATCAGCGGGGAACTCACACAAGAAATGACAAATATAAATAATAATATGGCAAAATAAGAC
>CAPNAQ010000105.1:0-4937 GCA_948663505.1 uncultured Clostridia bacterium
TATTTTAAAAATTTTATATTTTTTTACTCTACATAAATGAAATAGAACCTTCTAATTTAGAAAGTTCTATTGGTTCAAGTACATCATTTTGACTAAAATACATACCAGCCAACACTATATTGGCAATAACCAACACTAACATTGGCAATTGGACACCATTCCCCATGAGTCCAGTAGGCACAGCTAATTATTTTATTATTTGCAAGAATCTTGCAAACATTTCCAAGATCGCATTTTCCTACAACTTTCTTAGAACCCGTCAATTGAATACCTTTTGCATCTGTAGAATCGGCGTAATTTCCCAACTCTTTTGAATCTACACACACCGCATTCCATGCAACATTTTCACTCCAACCTTCAATCATTAGGCGATTAATTATCGTTCCTAAGAATAGATAATACTGATTGTCTATTCCAAGACGAATGCCGTTTTCCTGTGCAAGCTTTTCCAATTCGTTATAACAATAACCAATTGCAGGTTTGTAATTAGGCACAAATTGAAGCTTGCCAGTTATTTCATTAATCGAAGGATCACAAACTGGTACTCTAAATGTCTCTACTCCAGCTCTAATAGCTTTTTCAAGATTATTTTTAAATTTTGCTTCCAATTCATGGTTTGGCTTATGATTCATCAATACTTCATAAACCTCACTTACAGACCCAGCAACTATAATAGCATCTATGCTATTTATAGGTGTCTTTCCCACAATGTGTCTAACCAGAGACTCACTCTTAAGTGCTATGTCTGCCATAATAAGTACCTCCTATAAAATTTATAACCATATTATACATCATTTTACATGAAATTACAAATTATATATTTATAAACATGATAGTTGTAACAATAGTTCAACTTATGAAACACTTTATAAATTAGCACATTAATTTCTTTGCTAAGGCGAATTTGCATTATTATTTGGAAATTCGCCTAAACAAAATTATAAAAAATCTTCAACCTCTTTTTTAGTCAAATATCTCCACTTTCCAAGTTCAATATCCTTAACAGTCAAAGAACCAATCTTACGCCTATGTAAAGCAAGGACTCTTCTACCAATAACTTCACACATTTTTCTAACTTGTCTATTTTTCCCCTCATGAATAGTAATCTCAATTCTAGAAAAATCTTTCTCAACATCAGTCTTTAAAATCTTCACCTTAGCTGGTCTAGTAGTATAATCTTCAATTTTTACACCTTTTTTTAATTGCTCAACCTCATCATTAGTAATAATCCCTTTAACAGTAGCAACATATGTCTTAGTAATTTCATGTTTTGGATGTGTTACTTTATATACGAAATCTCCATCATTTGTTAAAATAATAGCCCCTGATGTATACATGTCAAGCCTACCAACTGGAACAACTCTTTGACTTACTTTTACTAAATCCATAACAGTATCTCTATTAAATTGATCTCTTGAAGTTGTTACATATCCTATTGGTTTATTTAATAATATATACACCATTTTTTCATTTTGCTCTACTGACTTTCCACAATATATAACTTTATCCACATTTACATCTATTTTTGTTCCTAATTCGGTAACAATTTTTCCATTTACAGAAATTTTTCCTTGTAGAATTAATTCCTCACATTTTCTTCTTGATGCAACTCCACAATTAGCCAAATACTTCTGTAATCTAATTTTATCATTCTCCATAATTTCTCCAATTTTACCTTTTTCTAAAAATTAGTTACATATTATATAAAAAACTAGTTAATGGTTTTACAATCAAATACTATTAAAACTATTAACTTGTAACTATTTATTTAACATATAAATCAGAAATAATCTCTTTCAAATATTTAGGAATTGGTGCTTCAATAAACAATTCTTTACCTGTAATAGGGTGTTTAAATTTTAAAGACTTAGCATGTAAACATTGGCCTTTAATATTCCACTCATTTTTCCCATTAGAATAAACACAATCACCTACAATAGGATAACCAATTTGTGTTAAATGTACTCTAATCTGATGAGTTCTCCCTGTTTCAATTTTAATTTCTAAAAGAGTATAATTATCAAATCTATCAATAACTTTAAAATGAGTAACAGCTTGCTTTCCATTTTTAACCACTGCCATTTTCTTTCTATCTTTTTGACTTCTACCTATAGGCATATTTATTGTCGCCTCATTTTCCTTTACAAAACCCTTTACTAATGCAATATAAGTTTTTTCTACTTCATGATTTTTTATTTGATCACTCAAATTTATATGTGCTTTATCATTCTTAGCAATTATTATTGCTCCTGATGTATCTTTATCTAGTCTATGTACTATTCCTGGTCGAATTTCTCCTCCTATTCCTGACAAAGATTCTTTACATATAGACATTATAGCATTTACTAATGTCCCATCTGGATTTCCATTTGCAGGATGTACTACCATTCCTTTTGGTTTATTTACAACTATTATATCGTTATCTTCATATAATACTTCAACTGGAATATCTTGTGCTTTTAAAGATATTTCTTGCGGTTGTTCTTCTTCTACTTTTATTTTATCATTTTTTTGCAACTTATATGATGGCTTTGATTTATTGTCATTTACCACAATCTTTCCATTTTCTAACATTCTTTGAACTGCAACCCTTGATATATCTAATTTTTCTGCTAAATATACATCTATTCTTTTATTAAAATCTACATTAATTATTATCTCTTTCATTACATATACTCCTCTTAACATGTGACCTGCAACTTCCAGTCTATAACATCTATTCTTTAATTCTCTCATATACAACAAAATTATCATCAGAATATAATAGTTTATATTTTTTATCTTTTGTTTTTGTTATTATCAAATTAATCTTTGATTTTTTTAAACATATAACATGTGTTATATCATATTTTTCAAAAGTATCTTCATAAAATGTTGAAATTCCTGATGTATTAATAAAGTCTGAAAAAACATCTTTATCTTTATTTCCACTAAATTCGGGTGCATATAAATCTGCTCTTGAATCTATAAAAACTGGTATTCCTCTATATATCATATAACTTCCATAGTTATATTCATTAAAAAATCTAGCATTTTCTAAATCTATATTTTCTAAAATATAATCACAAGCATATACAGGATAAGATTTTGTATTTACATATTCATCATCTAACTTTGGTTTTATTGTATCATAACTTAATAAAATTATTAAAACTGTTAGTGTTATACAAACTACAAGATTTTTAAATACTTCTTCAAACTTTTGTAACCATGGCTTATCATAAATTTCAATCAAGTTTATAACTAATCTTACTAATATAACTGAACATATAAGGGAAAACATTGATACTTGTCTTCTTGTACATAACATTAAATAACATAGTCCTCCAAGCATAAATAAATCTGATAATCTTATTTTCGTTTTAGTAAATGTCATTATTGCTAAAAATATTAGTATCATACATATCACATCTGTATTATTTGCTAATGTCATTGGTAAATGCTCACTTATATTTTGTGTAGTATTTCCTTGCATTGTTTTATATAAATATGTATATGGAGTATCTCCTAATGGTGTTATTAATCCTGCTAATAAACATATAACCATTACTAAAATAATCCATTTTACATTGTTCTGTTTTACGATTTTTATTTTATATGGATTTTCTATTTCTTTATCTCTTTTTATTTTAACTTTTAAGTTCTTGTCTTGAATCTCAATTAATTCCTGTTTCAATTTTTTTAGTCTTTCTTGATTGTTTTGCTTTTTTTCTAGTCTTTTTATTTTACATTTCTTAAAAAATATTTGTAATTTTTGATACATTACAATATCAGATATTATTGATATAAAATATTCTCCTATATATGGTAAAAATAATACAAATAAAAATGGCCATACTGCTACATGTAAATTGGCAATTAACAATGATATTGCAAATAGTCCTATTGCATATCTTTTCTTTTTGCTCTCTATAAATTTCTCTATTAAATAGATTTCCCATATAAATAAGATAAATGTTACTAGTTGTGCTCTTGCTGCTATGTAATCTTGTATCATGTATAATACTCCTATTGTTACTATAAATGATATTGCATTACTTTTAGTTAATTTTGAGTTTACTAAATATATTGATATTCCTAATGTTACTGATAATATACATGTTAATATATATACTCCTCTAAAATTGAATATTTCATATACTACATATGTCAATAAATCATATAACCAATGTGGATATGTGTAACTTAGCCCTTCATGCCATGAAAAGTGATCTATCATGTCTATTCCTGTTGTTTTTATTAGTTCTCCTATTTTTATTGTGTAATATGTGTCATTTTGAAATGTTACTGGTGTTATGGCTATACATAATATTCCTATTAGGACTATTGCTAATATTTTAAAGTTTATTTTCATTTTTTTCTTCTCTTTGAGATTTTCTTTTTCCATTTTTTCTCTCCATTCATTATCATTTAAAAATAAATCTGCAACCTTTTTATAATAGAAATTCAACATGACTATATTTTGAAAATAAAGCTAATCAAAGCAAAATAATATTAATTTGAGAAAATGGTTTGACCTGAGTCTTTATTCACTGTAATCTTTTATAGTGTGTGAATAAAATATGAATGTTGAGTATCTTAAACGCCTTGGAGAATGGAATTTTTGAAAATTCATATTATTACGGCTTTATTATTTTTACTTTATGTTGCGAAACTAAAAAGTTTCATATTATTTTTCCTATTATATAAGATATCTGTAACTCGCTTTGCTCGAACAGCTCTTTTTTCTTTTCAATGATTACAAAATTTCTTTCAAAATTCTGCATAAGATATCTGTAACTCGCCTCGCTTGAATAGCTCTTTTTTCTTTTCAATGATTACAAAATTTCTTTCGAAATTTTGCATAAGATATCTGTAACTCGCTTCGCTCGAACAGCCCTTTTTTTCTTTTTAATGATTACAAAATTTCTTTCGAAATTTTGCATAAGATATCTGTA
>CAPNAQ010000105.1:5035-6125 GCA_948663505.1 uncultured Clostridia bacterium
AAATTTCTTTCGAAATTTTGCATAAGATATCTGTAACTCGCTTCGCTCGAACAGCTATCTTAATTTTACAATACTTGTCCCTAAAATGCAAGGTGCTTCTTTTTTTTTGTTTTGGTTTTTTGCAAAAATAATTATTTTGAAAAGACTGTATCTTACAGCTTCTTCTATTAACAATTTAAAAAGCTCTAATTATATTATTAGAACTCCTTTTAAAATCTATTAAATTTATAAACAATCAATTTTTACAAACTCTTATACAGCTTGCTCTTTATTTTCTTCATTTTGGTTTTGACTCTCTGTTTCTTCAACAACTTCTAAGCTTCCAACTGAAACTTCATATGCTACTCTATTTTCTACTGTTCCATCTTCATGTTTCTTCTCATACATTCTTGATTGAACTCTTCCTACTATTTTTACTTTTGATCCTACTTCTAAGTTTTGACAAAATCTTGCATTTCTTCCCCATGCAATTGTAGGTATATAATCTGATTTATTATATGCTCTGTTTACTGCTAATAGTATATCTGCAATTTCCCTTCCAAATGGCGTTTGTCTATATATGGGCTTTTTACATATGTAACCTACTAACACTACTTCGTTTGTTATCATATCTTTTTTTACCATTTCATTTTCTATTTCTTCTTCTTTTTCTTCAATTTCTATTACGTCTTTTGCAAATACTGTAAGTATTAATCTGTTCTTTTCATTTTCATAACTATTATATGATCTAAATTGTCCTTTTACTAATAATTTTTTTCCTTGTGATAACATTTCATCTGTTATTAATCTTTCAGATACTGTTATTGGTATCATATCTGCATTTCCACTTAATCTTGGTATTTCTAAGTTAAATACATAAAAACTCTCTCCATATATTTCATGACTGAAACTTTTTTCTCCTGTAACTTTTCCAACTAATGTTAAATAGTTGTTTTCTAAATAATTTGTATCCAATTCTTTTCCTCCCTTATTTTTTATCTTTATGTTTTCTTATTGTTTACTACATTTCTTATTATACACTATTTTTTTGGTTTTGTCTACATAAAAAGTTAATTTTATTCAAAATATGCAGATTTTTCCATATAATTAT
>CAPNAQ010000106.1 GCA_948663505.1 uncultured Clostridia bacterium
ATGCTGTAGAACTACAAGACTATTATCATGTAATGAGTCCAGCAGATTTATTAAAAGAACATCTATTAAAACCAGCAGAATATGATAATTTAATATCAAAAATCCAAGAAATTAATGGTTATAATTTAGAAGACGCAGTTGAAGAAGCAAAAAACTAATTAAAGAAGGCGATGCTGAGGCAAATTATGCTCACTTCTGCCTTCAAAAATTAAGAAGATTCCCTCATGAATTTTTAGATTTGCCTTTTAAAGAAAGGGCTTTTGTTATTGCAAGTACTCAAATCCGTTTGGAGAATGAAAAGAAAGAGGCTGATAAGATAAAGAGTAAGTCGAAAAAGTAATAAATTTTATTGACAATACGCATAATACGTAGTATAATATGTTTGTTAGGAGGAAATAGTCATGACATTTCGTGAATTAGAGAAAATGATTATCTCCAAAGGTTGGTATCATCACCATACAAATGGATCACATTACATATATAGACATAAAGAAATAAAACGGAAGTATACCAGTACCAAACCATAAAGGAGATATTCCAAAAGGAACTCTTAACAAAATCCTAAAGCAGGCAGGGCTGAAATAAGTTCCCCTGCATAATATATTATATTGTTTGGGGGAAAGATTTATGAAAGTTATTTATCCAGTGCTATTTTATGAGGAAAAAGAGGGAGATTATTCTGTATTTGTTCCTGATTTAGAAAAGGCTTTAAATACTAACGCATCTACTTGTGGCGGAACTTTAGAAGAAGCAATGTATATGGCAGAGGATTTAATTGCAGGTTTAATATTAGATGAAATGGAAGAAGGCAATAAAATTCCAAAAGCAAGTAAAATTGAAGAAGTGTCTTTTGATGAATTAGAAAAAAGTTTAGAAATAGATAATTGGGATTATGTATCTAAATTTAAAACATATATAGTTGTAGATATTAGTGTTTTTGCTGAAAAATGGGGGAAACAATTAGTGAAAAAGACAGTTAATATTCCCAAATGGGTAAATACTAAAGCAGAGGAATTGAAGATAAATTTTTCTAAGACTTTAGAAGAAGCTTTATTGGAAAAAATATATAAAAATAAATAATTACAAGGTGGTGTTTGATATGTTTAAAGGGTTGTTATCAGTTTTCTAACTACTTTACTTAGGTAGTAGAAAGGTTGACAAAATTGAGTAGGAGTTATAAAAAATATCCTAGTTATAAATGTGAGAGATCTTGTAAGGTTGGGAAAAGACAGGCAAATAAAAAGGTAAGACATTTTTTACAAGATATACCAAATGGTGGTTCATATAAAAGGTTATATGATAGTTGGAACATTTGTGATTATAAATGTATATATTTTTCATTTTATAATAAAAAATATGAAAAATATAAAAGGAAATAGAATTATAGCATCAGTAAAAAACTGGTGTTTTTATTATATATAAAAGTATGTTGATAAAAAAATAAAATATTTTGCATTTTTTGACAGCATTCGACACCTTAAAAGTGCTAAAATCCTTTTAGAATAATGAAAGGAGGAACACAATGTTATGGAACAAGAAAATCTTAGTTTATTGGGAAAATTAAAATTGGCAATAACAAAGCCAGAAAAGAAATGGTATTTACAAACTTGGTTTATATGTCTTTGTTTTTCATTTTGGATGTTTATATTACCATTATTTTTTGGTATATATTTCTTAATAAAACATTATATGAATAACTATCACAGAAATATAAAATATGGTGAATTTGATAAAATAGATGAAAGAATACAAGAATTAAATACAAATATTGAAAGAATAATGCAAGAAACAAATGAAGAGATTGAAAAAATGAATAAGGAAAAAAATACTGTATCTGAAGTAAATCAAAATTCAATTAAGCAATTAGAAAGTAAAATTGTAGAGTTAAAAAACGAGAAAAAAACTTTAACAGATGAGATTAATGTTTTAACTAAAGATTTAATAATAGAATATGGAAATGTAGCTGATTATTCAAATATACCATCTCAAGAAATAAAAAATGAATTGAATATGTTGAAATTAAAACAGGATGAGTTAGTTAAAAATAATAAAGCTATTTTAATAACTACTTTGCAAGATTCTAATAATAAGAAGCAATTAAACAGTAATATAAAACAATTACTAAGAAGTTTTAATTCCGAATGTAATTCAATTATTAATAATTTAACAATAAAAAATATAGATACTTCAAGAAGTAAATTTGAAAAATCATACAATATATTGAATAAATTATATGAACTTGATTTTGTTCAGATTTCAAAGGCTTTCTATGAACTAAAATTAAAAGAATTAACATTAAATTATTCTTACATTCAACAAGTAGAAAATGAAAAAGAACAACAGAGAGCAATTAAAGAGCAATTGGTAGAAGAAGAAAAAGTTCGTAAAGAAATAGAACGAGAAAAAATAAAACTAGAAAAAGAGGAAACTCAATTTAAAAACGAAGTTTCAAAATTAATGATTTATCTAAATAAGAGTAACAATGATATAGAAAAGCAATTATATGTTGATAAAATAAAAGAGTTAGAAGATAAATTAAAATTACTTGAAAAGGATAAAGAAAATGTATTAAAAAGAGAACAAAATACTAGGGCTGGATTTGTATATATTATTTCTAATATTGGATCATTCGGCGAAAATATTTACAAGATTGGAATGACTAGAAGATTAGAACCTATGGATAGAATAAAAGAATTAAGTGATGCTTCTGTTCCATTTCAATTTGATGTTCATGCACTTATTTTTAGTGATGATGCACCAACTTTAGAAAATATTTTGCATCAAACTTTTAAAGAAAATCAAGTCAATAAGTTAAATAGTAGGAAAGAATTTTATAATATAGATTTAGAAAAAATAAAAGAAGTTGTAAAAAATAACTATAATAATACAGTTAATTTTACAGAATATGCAGAAGCTTATGAGTATCGAGAAAGTTTGAAATTAAGGGAAAAGTTAAGTATATAAAATAGAAAACATACAAAATAATAAAAAAATATTTTTTATTACAAATTTCTGCAGTATTCGACATTAAAAATGTATTATTATACATAAAAAAGGGGGAATTTTCAAATGAAAAATAAAAAAATACTATTTGGCATAGCATTTTTAATTATAATTTTAATAGTTGCAATAATTGTAATAAATTCTTTAAATTATAAGAATAAAACAATTACAGCTTCTAACTATGAAACAGTTATAAAGGAAGCAAAAGATTCAAGTTTAACAGATGAAGAAAAAACACAGTTCGCTAGTGGAATGTTAAAGTATGCTTTTAATCCTAGTAGTATATATGGTAAAAAAGTAAAAGATGTTATAAAAGAAGGAAAAAGTTTAACAGAAACTGCAGAAGGAAAAAAGGATATTGATAAAAGTACAGATGTAAGGACAATGGAAGAATTTGTACAAAAGTTTAAGGATAATGGTTGTGATATTGATTTAAATAAAAAACCACTTTTTGCAATGATAGATGCTATTGATGGGGTAATATTCGATATTGATAATAATGTTGTCAAGATTTATAAATATAGCAATGAAGAAAATTACAATAATGCAAAGAATAATTATAGTTTTATGGAGGCTTTTGAAAAAAATGGTTTATTTGTATTAGAAACAAATAATGAAAAAGCTAAACAAATATTTAGAGAAATAAATTAAAATAATTTTATCAATAAAAACACTTACTAGGTAGGTGTTTTTATTATGTTAGAAAGAAGGTGATAAAATGGCAACAATAATGACAGCAATACGAATACAAGACGCAATGACACCAGCATTTCATTCAATAAATACAGCATTAAATATAGTATTAAATAACTTTGAAAGTTTACAAGATATCACACATAATGCAATAGACACAGCAAGTATACAACAAGCAAGAGAAGAATTAAGAAAAGCAAGTTCAGAAATAATAAAAGTAGAAGAAAATGTAAAAAGAGCAAATAGTGAAAGTAGTAAAATGCCACAGAAATTTAATCAAGCTACTAATTTAGCAGAAGGATTATTAAATAAAGTAAGGAATATTGCTATAGCAATAGGAGGAATTACAGCGATTAAAAATGTTTTAAATTTATCAGATAAAATGACTAATACAACAGCAAGACTAAATTTAATAGTTGATGATGGAGGAAGTGTACAGGAATTAGAAAATAAAATATATGAAAGTGCACAAAGGTCAAGAGCAGATTATATGGATACAGCAAGTACAGTAGCAAAATTAAGTATGAATGCAGGTAAAGCATTTAAAAATAATAATGAAACAATTGCCTTCGCAGAATTACTGAATAAGCAATTTGTAATAGCAGGGTCAGAACAAAGTGAAATAGCAAGTGCTAGTTTACAATTAACGCAAGCATTAGGAGCAGGAGCACTTAGAGGTGAGGAATTAAATGCAGTATTTGAAGCAGCACCACCAATAATTCAAAGTATAGCTGATTATCTTAATGTAGATATAGGACAAATAAAACAAATGGCATCAGAAGGGAAAATAAGTGCAGATGTAGTTAAAAATGCTATGTTTGCAAGTGCAGATAGTATAAATCAAAAATTTGATAGTATGCCAATTACATGGGGGCAATTGTGGGCAAATTTTAAAAATCAAACACTGATAGCTTTTCAGCCTGTGCTAGAAAAAATAAATGAATTAGCGAATAATGAACAATTTATGCAAATGATTAATGATATTATATTTGCATTACAACAAATTGCAATAGTAGCATTAAATGTAATTAGTATTATTTCAGATAATTGGGGAACAATTGAACCAATTTTAAGTGGAATAATTAGTGTAATAACTATACTTATTCAAGTAATGAGTCCAATATTAAGTCTAGTAATTAATATAGTTTCTTTTATTTTAGATAATATGTCAATAATAGCACCTATAATAATGGGAATAATAGCAATAGTAATAATTTTAAATGCCAAATTGATAATATTAAAAACAGCATTAGTTTTGGCTAAAGTTGCCACAGCTATTTGGACAACAGTGCAAGCAATATTTAATGCTGTAATGGCAGCAAATCCAATAGTAAAAATATTAATAGTTATAATTGCAATTATAGCAGTAATTTATGTTGTAATAGCGGTTATAAATAAAGTAACAGGATCTTCAATAAGTGCAACTGGTGTAATTATGGGAGTTTTATTTGCCTTAGGAGCATTCTTTTATAATACATTTATAGTTCCTGTTTGGAATGCAATTGCTTGGTTAGTTAACTTTTTTGCAAATTGTTTTAAAGATCCTGTGGCAACTGTAAAAATTTTATTTGCAGAAATGGCCCTATGGGTTTTAAACAAAGTAAAATCTATGATAGAAGGAATACAAGATTTAATTAATTTAATACCAGGAGTACAAATAGATATAACATCTGGAATAGATAAATATATTTCAATTTTAGAAGATGGCATTGCTTCAGCAAAAGAAGCCGCAGCTTGGGAAGATGTAATAGAATATAAAAATAAAATTGATTTAAAAGATGCATATAGTAAAGGTTATGAATTTGCAGAGAAAATAAATGAAAAGTTTTCTAATATGTTTAAAAAGAAAGATGAAGATGCAAAAGATAAGAATGCAAAGGATAAAGATGAAACAAAGTATGATAATATTTTAAATAATGTAAATACAATATCAGATAACACAGGCAAAATAAAAAATTCATTAGAAGTAACAGAGGAAGATTTACAATATTTAAGAGACATAGCAGAAAGAGACACAATAAATAGATTTACAACAGCAGAAATAAAAGTAGACTTTACAAGTAACAATAATATAAACAGTGAATTAGACTTAGACGGAATAGTGGACAGCTTAGGACAGAAACTAGAAGAAAGATTAGAAGTAGTAGCGGAAGGAGTTTATGCATAATGTATTATTTTTATTTAGACAAAATATTATTACCAGTATCACCTGAAAAACTAGAATTAAAAATAAAGAATCAAAACAAAACAATGAACTTAATAAATGAAGGAGAAATAAACATAATAAAGACACCTCGGATTAACCGAAGTGTCTTTTGACATTCTTTTACC
>CAPNAQ010000107.1 GCA_948663505.1 uncultured Clostridia bacterium
AAATTTTCGAAAATTAATATTATTATTTATTTTATCTTTTTTCTAATCTTCCTTCAATCTAATAGGTAAAATCATATATACATAATCTTTATTTTCAATAGATTTTACTAAACATGGAGAAATATTTGTACCAAATTCAACAAAAACTTCTTCATCATCAATTGACTTTAAACTATCTAAAAAATATTTTGGGTTAAAACCAGCTTCTAATCCTTTACCTTCAGTTGAAATAAACATTTCTTCTTTTGCTTCACCTGTTTGATTTGTACAAGATATAGTAACTTTTCCTATATCTACTGTTACTTTTACAGGATATTTTTTTTCTTTTTCTATAGATGAAGAAGAAATTAAACTAATTCTTTCAAAACAATTTTGCAAACTATTTTTATTAACTCTAACTCTTGTTTCCCAATTTTCAGGAATAACATTTTTATAATTTAAAAATTCACCATCTAAAATTCTAGTTACTATTTTACAATTATCCATTTCAAATAAAGCTTGATTTTTTGAAACACCTATTTTTACTAATTCAAAAGAGTCTGATAAAATTTTATTAACTTCATTTAAAGTCTTACCTGGTATAACTGCACTAAAATCTTTAGTTTGTTTATTTAAAAATATACTTCTTAAAGCTAATCTAAAACCATCAACAGCAACAATATTTAATTTATTATTTTGTATTTCAAATAAACAACCTGTAAATATTGGTCTATTTTCTTCTGTACTAACTGCAAATATAGTTTTTCTTATCATATTTTTTAATATACTTTGATCTAACTCTATAGAATTTTCTATTTCTATTTTTGGAAGCTCTGGAAATTCTTCAGGATTCATTGTTGCTAATTTATATAATGAACCTTCACATTCTATTTCTAATAAATTCTTTTCATTAAGCTTTATAGAAATTTCAGTATCTGGTAATTTTCTTATTATTTCACTAAACATTATTGCATTTACAACTGTACTACCTTGCTCTTTTACATCACATTCCATAATATATTCTATTCCTAGTTCTAAATCATATGTTGTTAGTTTTATTTCATTTTCATTAGTTTGAATTAATATTCCTTCTAGTATAGGCATTGTTGTTTTAGAAGCAACACCTTTTACTACGGAATTAATAGCTTTTAGTATTTTGTCTTTGTAACATACTATTTTCATTTTTGTACCTCCCTATTTATTATAAATATAATATAAATATTATTAGTAGTATTAGTATTAGGTCCTGTGTAAACTGTGGAAAACCCTGTTGAAAGTTCATATCCCTAATAAAACTATTGTGCATAAGTTTGTGGATAAGTTTTCATTTTTTCCACATGTGTATAATTTATTTGTGGAGAATTAAGATATACACAGTTTATAAACAGGTTATTAACATGAAGGTGTGGATATCTAATCTAGTTGTTCCGTAAGAATATATCCAATATTTTTTCACAAACATCAATTTTTACGAACATCAATTTTAAAAAATGTTATTTTTTATCTATATTCTTTATTTTTTTTCATTCGTAATTATGTTTTTCACACTTTCCACAATTAATTTTGTATTATTTTTTTCTTTTATTTCTTTTGCAATTTTATTGTAACCATGCATTACAGTAGAATGATCTCTATTTCCAAATTCTGTTCCTATTTGAGGAAAAGACATATTTGCAACTTCTCTACACAAATACATTGCTATCTGTCTTGGAAATGCGATATCGTTAGATCTTTTTGCTCCTGATAATTCTTCTTTTTTTATGCTAAAATATTTTGAAACAGTTTCTTTTATAAAATCACAAGATATTACTTTTTCACTTTCATATATAAATTCATTAATTATTTTTTCTGCATGCTCTATTGTTATAGGACTATGTGTTAAAGATGCTCTTGCAACTATTTTATTTAGAACACCTTCCAATTCTCTAATATTTGAATTTATTTTTGTAGCTATATTTGATAAAATTATATCATCTATTATTATATTTTCATCTTGAGATTTTTTTCTTAATATTGCTAAACGAGTTTCATAATCTGGAAAAGAAATATCTGCTAATAGTCCCCATTCAAACCTAGATTTTAGTCTATCTTCTAAAAACTCTATATCTCTAGGAGGTTTATCACTTGAAATAATTATTTGTTTTCCAGCTTCTCTTAATGTGTTAAATGTATGAAAGAATTCTTCTTGAACTCTTTCCTTTCCAGCTATAAACTGGATATCATCTATTAATAAAACATCTATATTTCTATATTTATTTCTAAAAATTTCAGTTTTATTATCTTTTATAGAATTTATCAATTGATTTGTAAATTTTTCTGATGTAACATAAAGAACATTATAATTTGAATTGTTTTCTAATATCCTATTACCTATAGCATGCATTAAGTGAGTTTTTCCTAATCCAACCCCACCATATAAAAATAATGGATTATATGATTTTCCTGGTTCATTTCCTACTGCAAGTGCTGCTGCATGTGCAAATCTATTATTATTTCCAACAACAAATGTTTCAAATGTATATTTATAATTTAATGTTGAATGATTACTTTCAAGTTCGGCATCTGATACATTAGATTTTTTGTCAGATATTATTGTTTCATCATTATCTTCTTCTGATATATCTATTACTGAAAAAGTCCAATCTCTATTTGTTATATATCTTAAAGTATTAAATATTAGACTATTAAATTTATTTTCAATAAAATCTTTCTGAAATTGTGATTTTGCTATAAAAGTAATATGATTATTTTCTATTTTTCTTATTTCAAGTGGTATAATCCAAGTGTCATAAGATATTTTTGAAACTTCATCTTTCAATAATTCTTTTAATTTGTTTAAAAGTTCATCTTTATCAATTGACATTTTTATATCCTTTCTTTGCAAAACTTATCCACAAAGTTATCCACATCTGTTGATAAGTTTGTAATATTATTGAAAAAAAAACAAAAAATTTGCGAACAGAAATTTATTGAAAATACTGACAAAAATCTTATTTCTTTTTGTATTTCATATAATAACAAATTTTGTAGTATTTAGTCAATAGTATTGTGGAAAAAATTTTTTTTCTGTGGATAATTTTTAATTTTTCTGTGGATAAAAATAAAATGTTACAAAGATATTTCAATATACATTATTGTTTTATAGTTTTTTTAATTAATACTATTGAAAATGTTGATATACAAATAAATATTTATATATTACACTTTATTAAAACTATTATCCGTAACACTGTATCTTAAAAAATTTCAAAATGTATTGACAAAAGGACACAATTTAAGGTATAATCGATACACTGATGATTTTGTATAAAATTTCTAAAAAAGGAATTTAAAATAAAAACTAATAGGGGAGGTGCTATAAAATGAAAAGAACATTTCAACCAAAAACAAGACAAGAAAAAAGAGAACATGGATTTATGAAAAGAATGAAAACGAGAGCAGGCAGAAACGTTTTAAAAGCAAGAAGAGCAAAAGGTAGAAAAAAATTAAGTGCATAGGCACGTTTTTTTCATTTAAAAAATTAACGATTTCAGCAAATTTGGAGAAAAATCAATTGAAGGGCATGAAGAAAAAAGTATTTGAAAATATCAAAGATTTTTATCATGTCTTTTTTCCAAAGAAGGGGAAATATAATGAAAAAAACTAAAATGTTAAAAAAAAACTATGAATTTAGACAAGTTCTCTCAAAAGGTAAATATTATCAAGGTAAATATATAGCATGTTTTTTAAAAAAAAATAATAAAAATTATAATTTACTAGGATTGGCAATTAGCGTAAAAGCTGGAAAAGCTGTAAAAAGAAACAAAGCAAAAAGATTATTGAGAGAAAATTATAAAATTTTAGAAGAATCTTTACAGTATGGTAATAGTATAGTTTTTTTATTAAAAAAACATGTTAGTATTAATGATTTAAATTTTGATATTATTAAAAGTGATATGGAAAAAATTTTCGATAAAGCAAATATAATAAAAAGTAAAAAATCAATATAATATTAGGGAATGAACGTTTAGAGATGAGAAGAATATTAATTAAAATAATTGATTTTTATCAAAAAAATATTTCTTTATGGTTTTCTAGTAAAAATATAAATTGTAAGTTTTACCCAACATGTTCAGAATATACAAAACAAGCTATTAATAAATATGGTTCTATAAAGGGAATATTTTTAGGAATAAATAGAATTTTAAGATGTAATCCTTTCTCAAAAGGAGGATATGATCCGCTAAAATGAGCTAGGAGGAATATAGATGTTTCAATTTTTTGCAAACATTTTTGGTTTTTTGTTAAATACAATAAATAATATTGTAAATAATTATGGTTTAGCAATAATATTATTCACAGTTTTAATAAAATTAATAATGTTACCATTATCTATAAAGCAACAAAAAACAATGAAAAAGAATGTAAAACTTCAAGAAAAAATGAAAGTTTTACAATTTAAATATAAAAACGATCCTGAAAAATTAAATAAAGAAATGATGGATTTATATAAACAAGAAAAAATGAATCCATTTAGTGGATGTTTGAGTGCAATAATGCAATTTATTTTATTAATATCAATTTTTTATATGGTAAGATTTCCTTTAACATATATGCAAAAAATTGATAAAAATCAAATAAATACATATATTGAACAAATGAAACAGGATAATATATCTGTAAGTGAAGCTTATTCAGAGATAGATATTGTTAGAGAATTAAATTATTTAAAGGATAAATTTCCAGAAAATAATGAACTAAATAAAATAAATTTAAATATGAATTTTTTTGGATTAGATTTAAGTAAAATACCACAACAGAATTTAAGTGATTGGACTGTATATATAATACCAGTATTATATATAATATCGACATTTATATCTATGAAAATAACAACAAATATGCAAAATAATACCAAATCTGATAAAAAGGCAATTGATATTACAGAAGATGGTAAACAAGTAGAGGAAAAAGATGAGAAAAGTGAAATGGAAGAAGCAATGGCACAATCAAATAAGATGATGTCTTGGATGATGCCAATAATGTCTATTTCTATATCACTTGTAGCACCTTTAGGATTAGCTTTGTATTGGTTAGTTAATAATCTCTTAATGATTGTTGAAAGGTTAATTTTAAATAAGTTTATAAAAGATTAGATAAAAATAACAAATAAGAAACAATCCAAAATTTAGCAGATAAAAATTTGAATAAATTTTTTTAGTGTTAATATATGGAGAGAAGCAGTTTAGAAGGGGAATGTTAAAAATATGGAAAAAAGTATTATTTCAGAGGGAAAAACCACAAATGAAGCAATAGAAAAAGGTTTAAAAGAATTAAATGTTACAAAAAATATGGTAGATATAAAGGTTTTAGAAAATGAAGAAAAAAGAAGTTTTTTTAGTATTTTAACACCAAGAGTAGTAAAAGTAAAATTAACAATTAAAGAAAATGGTTTTGAGAGAGTAAAAAAAGAGATAGAGCTAAGTAGTGAAGAATTAGAAAAGGCTCAACAAAATGTAGAGGGATTTTTAAATGAATTTATAAGAAATTTAAATGAAGAAAAAAGTTATTCAATTGAAAGTTACAAAGAAGGATTAAAGATAAATATAACAAATTTAGGATTTTTAATTGGTTATAGAGGAGAAACATTATATGCTTTTCAAAATATTTTATCTGCTATTGCTAGTAAAGGAATAGAAAATAGAGTTAAAGTTATTCTAGACATACAAGGTTATAAAGAAAAGAGAGAAAAAACATTACGAGATTTAGCTGATAAATTAGCAAATACAGTTATGAAGACTAGAAAATCTATTACTTTAGAGCCTATGCAAGCATATGAAAGAAAAATTATACATTCAAAATTACAAGATTATAATATGATAGAAACTAGAAGTATAGGGGAGGAACCTAGAAGAAAAATAGTAATATCTTTAAAGAAAAAATAAATATAAAATCAGAGGTCAAAGGTCAGATTTTACTTTTAAAAAGTATTATTTAATCTTTGGCTTTTTCAATTATGCTACTTAATTTTATATAATTTAATTTTAATATGAAT
>CAPNAQ010000108.1:0-2438 GCA_948663505.1 uncultured Clostridia bacterium
TCATATTCAATATCTGTTAAGTCATTTATTAATATTGATATTATTATTTTTTCATTCTCTAAATTCTTTTTATTTATAATATATTCTATTACATCTGTAGCTAATACTTCAAATAGCCATCTCCCATCAGATATTTGTATTCCATATGTATTTAAATAATTTATATATATTTGTTCTTTTAACATCTCCTTACTTAATATCACTTTTTTGCTGTTTGATTTTTTATTTACTATTTTTACTGTCTTTTGTGCAATTTTTTCTTTCTGACTGTCTTTTGTTTTTTCTATTATTGGTAATTTGATATTATTATTTTGAACTTTTATTATATTAAATTTTCTTTCAATTATATTTGGCTTGTCATTTTTCTCTATATACAACATAAAAACACCTCATATTTTTTTATTAAAGTATATGCGATGTTTCTTAATTGTATTATATAAAACTCTATAATTTATTCTATTTGAATATTACTCAATAATAATATCTCTTTTCAACAACTTATCTTTAACAATACCTATACCTATAAAATTATTATTTGAATAAACTCTATAAATACCATCACTTTTATGTTGATTTAGCTTAACACCATTTAAAAACATATTTAGTATATTATCATCTAAATTTATAATATCTTTATTCTTAAACATAACTTCAATTGATAAGAATTTTTTTTCAACAATTTTAGAATTTTCTTGTAGTTCTTCAATAGTAATACAATCTTCTAATTTAAATTCTCCAACTTCAATTCTTTGTAAGAATTTCATATATCCAACAGTTTTCAATTTTGTAGCTATATCTTCACACAAACTTCTTATATATGTACCTTTTCCACAGAATACTTCAAATTTTATTTGTTTATTATTTTCATTAATATATAACAAACGGATATTATATATTTCTATTTTTCTAGGTTGTATATCAACTGTTTGGCCTTTTCTAGCATATTCATATAACTTTTTTCCATTTACTTTTATAGCAGAATATATTGGTGGAATTTGTTCTTGTTTTCCTATAAAACTTTTTAATATAGTTTCAATATTCTCTTGTTTTAATGACTCTTTATTTACTTCTTTTTTTTCAATTATTTTCCCTTCTAAATCAGCAGTATCTGTTTTTTCACCTAATTGTAATGTTACTATATATTTTTTATCATGATTTATTAAATATTTTGAACATAAGGTTCCTTTTCCAATTAAAATAGGTAACACTCCTTCTGCCATTGGATCTAATGTTCCTGTATGTCCTACTTTTTGATTAAAAACCTTTTTTATTTTATATACTATATCATGTGATGTACAGCCTCTTGGTTTATTAACAACTATTATTCCATCCATTTTTCGTAACCTTCCTATTATATAAATAAAAGTCAGATATCAGATTTCTTAGTTTTCTTCTCTGACTTCCGACCTCTAATATCTAATTTCTATTTTAACACTTTACTTAATTCACTTAAAATTTTTTGTTTAACTTGCTCAACATCTCCTTGTGCAACAGCTCCTGCAGCTCTCGGATGTCCTCCACCACCAAAAGCAAAACAAACATCTGAAACATTTACATAATTATTTGAACGCATAGAAATTTTATATTTATATTCATCATCTTCTTTTTGTCTTATAAATACAGCTACCTCTACACCTTCAACTTCTCTGCCAATTTCTACTAAGCCTTCATGATCTCCTATTTCAGCATTTACTTCTTGTAAATCCTTATTTGTTATATATGTAAATGAAACTTTTCCGTTTTCAAAAAATTCCATTCTATCTATAACTCTTTTCATTAATTCAAAATTAGCTTTTGTCCTTGTTTCTAGGACCTTTTTTGATATTTCAGCTACATTAACACCTTTTTGTAATAGTTCTGCTGTAAACTCAAATGTTTCTGGTGTTACTCCTGAATATCTAAATCCTCCTGTATCTGTAATTATTCCAGTTAATATGCATGTTCCTATGTCTTTATTTACTTCAATATTAAAATATTCAAATATTCCTATTAATATTTGACAACATGCAGGTGCTACTGGATTTACAAAATTTATGTCTCCATACATTTGATTGCTTCCATGATGATCTATTACAATTGTTTGTTTGGCTTCTTCAAAATATTCTTTTCCAACTAGTCTTTTTAAATCAGCACAGTCTAAAGATATTGCTAAATCATATTTTTGTGTCTCTGTTTCTTTTTTTACTTCTTCTCTTCCTGGTAAATAGTTAAATATTCTTGGGTATTCTTTTATTACTACTTCTGCATTTTTTCCAATGCTTTTTAGTGCTAGTTTCATTGCTAGTGTGCTTCCTATTGCATCTCCATCTGGTGTCTCATGTGTTAATATTATTATGCTTTCTGCTTTTCTGATTTCTTCTATTATATTATCTAAAGTCATATTTTTTCCTTTCACTTCGCTTCGCTCGTTCATCGCCATCCAAGATTTTTTTCAAAAA
>CAPNAQ010000108.1:2537-6008 GCA_948663505.1 uncultured Clostridia bacterium
ATCTCGTTTGGCAAATCTTTCTTTGCAGCCTTTTCGCTTCGCTCGTTCATCGCCATCCAAGATTTTTTTCAAAAATCTCGTTTGGCAAATCTTTCTTTGCAGCCTTTTCGCTTCGCTCGTTCATCGCCATGTCCATCGGGGACTGTCCCCTTTGGACATTAATTTTCTTTAGGCATTATTTCTTTTAATATAGAATCTATTTTTGCTCCATATTCCATTGAGTCATCTATTTCAAAAATTAATTCAGGTGTATTTCTTAAATTTATTCTTTTTGCTAATTCTGTTCTTATAAATCCTGATGATTTTTTTAGTCCTTCCATTGTTTCATTGATATTTTTTGAGTTTAAAATGCTTACATATACTTTTGCATATTTTAAATCTGTTGTAACTTTTACTTTTGTAACACTGATTAATCCTGTTATATTTGGATTTTTTAAGTCATATGATATTATTTGACTTATTTCTTTTCTGTATTCTTCGTCAATACGTTCTATTCTGTTATTATTTTTGTTTGGCACTTTATGTGTCCCTCCTTAAATTTATCTTTCTTCTTGATCATCTTGTCTATTTGCTTCTTCTAATTTTTTTAATACAACCTTTAAATATATATCTTTTCTTTCTCCTTCTAATCTTTCTGCTATTTCTTTTTCTTTTTTAGGACTAATTTTTGTTCTTTTTAATTCTTCTCTTCTTTCATTAGGAGAACTAAACATACATCCTTTTAAAAATTCTTTTCTTTTAACTTCTTGTGTTTTTCTAATCTCTTCCTTAACATTTTTATCAGTTATTTTAGGATTTTTCTCTTTTTTTGATTCTATTCCCCTTTTTATTTTGAATTCTTCTATTTCTCGTAAGTATATTTTTCCATGTTCTTTATTTTGTGCTTTCATTCTCTCTTCTTCATTATATGGTACTTTTATTTTTTGTCCTCTTTCTTTATTTTGTTTTCTTTTTTCTTCTCTTATTCTTCTTCTTTCTTTTCTTCCTTTTACTGCTCTTTTTCCCATTATTTCCACATCCTTTTTAAATTTTTTATACTTTCATTTATAGTCTAGTTATTAAAACGAAGCAAAAGTAGTATATTGTGCATTTTTGATATTATTAGTAAGCTGAAAATGTACTTTGTGTACATTGAGGTTTACTAATAATATCGAAAATGTGCAGGATACTGCTTTTCATTCGTTTTCTTATCTTTTGATTTCTTCCATAACATAAACCTCTATAATATCGCTCTCTTTAACATCATTAAAGTTTTCAATTTGAACACCACACTCAAATCCTTTAGAAACTTCTTTAGCTTCATCTTTAAATCTTTTCAAAGTAGCAAGTTTACCCTCATGTATAACAACATTATCTCTAATAACCCTGACACCTGCATTTCTCTCAACCTTACCAGTTAAAACAAAGCAACCTGCAACAGTACCAACATTAGAAATTTTAAATGTTTGTCTAACTTCAGCATTTCCGATAACTTTCTCTTCAAATTTAGGTGCAAGCATACCTTTCATTGCAAGTTCAACCTCTTCAATAGCTTGATATATTACTGAATATTGTTTAATTTGGACTTCTTCTTTTTCAGCCATATCTTTTGCAGCTTGAATTGGTCTTACATTAAATGCAATTATAATTGCATTTGAAACTTTTGCAAGAGTAACATCTGATTCATTTACTGCTCCAGGTGCAGCATGTATAACTTTTACCTTAACTTCTTCATTTTGTAATTTTTCCATAGATTGTTTTACAGCTTCTACAGAACCTTGAACATCTGCTTTAACAATTAAATTCAAATGTTTTAAATTTCCTTCCTCCATTTGACTAAATAAATTATCTAATGTTACTTTTGTTCCTGAATTTATAGCTTTTTCTCTTGCTTCACGTTTTCTTTTATCTATTAAATGTTTTGCTGTTTTTTCATCTTTTACTTCATAGAAAATATCTCCCGCTTCTGGCACTTCAGTTAATCCCATAACTTCAACTGGTGTTGATGGTCCTGCTGATTTCACTTTTTTACCATTTTCATTTGACATTGCTCTTATTCTACCAATTGATGATCCAACTATAATTGTATCTCCAACATCTAATGTTCCTCTTTGTACAAGCATTGTTGCAATTGCACCTTTTGATTTATCAAGTCTTGCTTCTATAACAACACCTTTTGATTGTTTATTAGGATTTGATTTTAATTCTAAAACATCCGCTTCTAATAATACCATTTCTAATAATGTATCTATATTTGTATTATTTTTAGCTGATATTGGAACACATATTGTGTCTCCTCCCCATTCTTCTGGTACTAATTCATATGTCATTAATTCTTGTTTTACTTTATCTACATTACTATCTGGTAAATCTATTTTATTTATAGCAACTATTATTGGTATCCCTGCTGATTTTGCATGATTTATTGCTTCAATTGTTTGTGGCATTATCCCATCATTTGCAGCAACTACTAATATTGCAATATCTGTTATTTGTGCCCCTCTTGCTCTCATTGCTGTAAAAGCTTCGTGTCCTGGTGTATCTAAAAATGTTATTTCTCTATCATTTACTTTAACTTTATATGCACCTATTGCTTGTGTAATTCCTCCTGCTTCTCCTCCAATAACATTTGTTTTTCTAATTGTATCTAATAAAGATGTTTTTCCATGATCTACGTGTCCCATTACAACAACAACTGGTGGTCTTACTTCTAAATCTTCTTCTCTATCTTCTGAATCATCAAATAATATTTCTTCATCTGTAACTGTTTCTTTCTTTTTAGCTGTAATACCAAATTCACCTGCAATTAAAAATGCTGTATCAAAGTCTATTTCTTGATTTATTGTTGCCATAATTCCATAACCTAATAATTTCTTTATTAATTCTGCTGTAGTTTTTTTCATTTCTGTTGCTAGATCTTTAACAGTAATTGTGTCTGCAATTTCTATTTCAGTTAGTTGGAATATTTTTTGTTTGTTTCTTTCTTCATCTTTAATATTCTTCTTTTTACCTTTTCTGCCCCTTTGTGTCGTTAAATCATAATAATCTAACATTCCACCTTCTTGTTCATCAAACATATTTGATAATTTATTTGTTTGTTTAAGAGTTTTTAATTTGCCTTCATCAAAACTATTATTTACATTTTTTCTTGATTTTGTTTTCTTATTTTTATTATCATCAAATTTATTATTTAATTTTTGTTTATCAATACTTTTGTTATATTCTCTTACAACTTCTTTTTCTCCTGTCTCAACTGCCATTATGTTCTTTATATTTTTTTCAATTCCTTTTTCATCTAATGGTCTTCTATTATTAAATCTGTTTCCATTATTGTTATTATAATTATTGTTTCTACCATTTGCAGTATTATTGAAGTTGTTTCTACCATTGTTATTATTATTAAAATTATTACTTCTTCTATAATTGTTATTATTACCATTATTGTTTTGATTATGATAATTGCTATTTTGATTATTATAATTATTATTTTTA
>CAPNAQ010000109.1:0-5240 GCA_948663505.1 uncultured Clostridia bacterium
TTTTCTTAATATTTTTCATTTGTCCCCCTTTATTTTCTGCCAATAGCTTTAAGATGTTTCTTATTAATAATAATTGAATATATTACAGTAATAATTATACTTATAGCACTTATTAAAATAGAATTTCTTTGATATAAACATATTAAAATAGCTATTAATATTGCCAAAAATATATATTTCTTATAATCTAATCTAAGATTAACATATTTTCTAATATCTATAATTCTATACATTGATAATATTGCATATGAAATTATTGTTGAAATACATGCAACTATTATTCCAAATTTTCTCATAAAAAGCAAGTTAATAATTATATTAATAACACCTGCAATAAAAGTACTTATAGCTATATTTTTTGATTTTTTTAAAGAAATATATATTGCTCCTATTAATCCACTAAATAATTCAAACATAGATCCAATAATTAAAAAAGGTATATACATATATGCTTCATTAAATTTTTCATTAATCATAATCTTAAATATTATTGGCATTGCTACTAATACAAGTAAACATACTGATGAACATATAAAAAATAAATTATCTATAGTTTCTGAATAATACTGATCTCTATCCTCTTCTTTTTGGCTCAATACTGCAGATTCAGTCCAAGATAAATTAAATACACTAAAAAAATGTGATAATAAAATAGAAAATTTTGTTGCTATTGAGTAAATTCCATTTGCTGATGTACCTATAAGTATTGATATCATTGCTTTATCAGATATGCTAGTAATCCATGAAGAAATACTATTAGGTACTAATGGTAACGAATATTTTATTAATTCCTTAGATTGTAGTTTATTTAATAATTTATATGAAAAATATTTGTATAGTCTTTTCTTAAATATTATATACAAACCACCTATTATATTAGAAATTATTCCAGATATAATTAATCCATTTAATCCCAAACGGAAATTATATATTGTAATTATGCTTAATACTAAATTTGATATACCAACAATTATACTTGACTTTGCATAACTTAAATTATCCCCCAATCCTCTTGATATTTGTAAAGGAATGTTTAATAAAATTGTACTTAAGGCATATAAATATATTGCTATTCCATTATTTATGTGGAAATTCAATAAAATAACTGCATATATACATGTAAATATTAATAATTGTATAATTGCATCAATAATACCATTAGTAATTATATTTTTTATCTCTTTTTGATTATCTCTTACATCAATTAAGAATCTAAAAATACCATTTTCTATCTGTATACTCATAAAAGGAGCTATTAACCATGCAAATGTTGAGATTAAGTCAAATGTTCCATATTCATCTGTTGTTAATAATGTAGTTAAAAATGGTAATATTATTAATGATAAAAATTGTGTACAAAATTTGCTAATTAGAATTATAATTGTATTTTTTGCTAATCTTTTATTCTTCTCTTTCATCTTTAATCCTTCCTCAAGGCACAAATTGGTTGTAAAAAAATTGTAATTATTTTTCACTCATTACTCCTACAATAAATAAAATTCTGTCAATTCTTCTACTATATCATCAATAAGATAGCCAGATTCTTTTATTTCATTAGTAACACTCTTTCTTTTTAATTGAATATTTGCAATTTCATCTGCCCAATCTTTTGGATTATTCTTTAATTCTAAAAATTTTAGATTTTCATTTATTTTAACTTCAATAGGAACTACATCTTTAGATGTAACACAAGGTAATCCTGAAGCTTGGGCCTCAATTAAAACAAGTCCCAAGCCTTCATATAAACTTGGAAATACAAAAATATCCATTGCTTGCATAATTTTATTAACTTCATTGCTAAAGCCTACAAACAATACATTTTCTTGTATTCCAAGAGATTTTATTTTATTGTTGATTTCATCTTGTTTTTCACCTGTACCAACAAGTAACAATTTATAATTTCTATTTTTTAAATACAATTCATAAAATATATCTATTAAAAAATTATGATTTTTTTGATTTGTAAATCTTCCAACATGTCCAACAACAATATCTTCATTAGAAAATTTTAATTGTTGTCTCATGTGTATTCTAATGTTATTATCAAATTTAAATTTCTCATAATCAATTGCATTATGAATAATTTTAATTTTTTGTTTTTTTCCAAATAACCATTCTCCTGCTAATTTTGAACATGCAAAATAATCTGTTGCATATTTAATTAACTTTGGTTTAAGAATATTGCCAAATATTTTTTTATATAAGCTTTTAGTTTGGAATTCTATATTGTGTGAATGAGCTATTCTAATTGGTATTCCATATTTTTTTGCATATTTTAGAACCATATAATTTTTACTAGTTGAATGTAAATGAACAACCTTATAATCATGATGTAACTTAAAAAATTCATTTAATGCTTTATCTAGCTTGATAAAATCCATTGGATTTCTAACCCATATATCTTTTAATTTATATACCTTACATCCAAGATTTGTCAATACTTCTTCTAATTCATATTTATTTCCATCATCAAGTAATAGAAAATCTATATGTATTTTTTCTTTATCAAATTTTGTTACCCAATCTATTACTAAACTCTGTATTCCCCCTCTTAGCATTCTATCAACAAAGTATAACACTTTTACTGGCTCTTTCTCCATTTTTTAATTCATCTCCCTTTTCATTATATTTTGTTAGAATTCCTTGATATTTGAAAGGCTAACTGAAATACAAATAAATATTTATGTATTAATAAAACTTTCCTTTGAAAATAAAACTAATTTTTGTATCTTAAACGCCTTATAGAACAAAAGAGGCATCATTAAAATTTTTTTGCCCCTTTTAGAGAAACTCTTCATGCCTCATCTTTGTTCTTAATTCCTTTTTCTAAAAATTCTACCCAATTTAATAATTTTCTTATATAAGCCAGTTTTAATTAAAGTAATTCTGCCATATTTCTCAACTTTACATTTTACACTATTAGGAAAATATTTAATCATTACCTTCTCAAATGGTAAATTATTTAAATCCTCAAAAAATTCTTCTCGTCTATCATTATACTTTACAGAATAAAACATCTGATGAAAATTTGATACTAACTTATCTGTGTCAACTTCTTTAACATTATGCTTATCTTTTATTCTATCAAATATTCTAATAGCCTTTTCACTATTTAATAATACTCTTGTAGTTCCTTTGTCATCATCAAATAGTGGTTCAAATTTTTCAACATTAAAACAATCCCAAATTGTTATATCTGCTCTATGAAGTTGTTCTTTAAAATGGCAGTTGTAACAAGATGGTCTACAAGCTATATTAGAAAAGAATGCTCTAAGATATGGATCTGTATCAACTCCATTTTTATAAACAATTCCATTTTTATCATACATTGTCAAATTTGAGTATTTATATCCATAATACTTATCTCTAAAGTACACTTTTTCTACATCATTATTTTTATTTTTAAATTCTAAATATTTTTCCCATAACAAAGGTGATGGTACTGCTCTACAGATAACATCAACAGTTAAAAGGTTTTCATAGTCTTTTCCTAAATAACTTTTTAGTCCTTCTATTTGACATGCTGTACCACTATAACAAACTAACTTATTTTGCTCTAAATAGTTTTTTACATCTTTAAATGTACTATTAGGATCACTTTGAACATATTTGCTATTTCTAAATTTCTCTAACTCGCTCTTTTTAGTCGCAATTTGATGTTCTACTTTATAATCTTTATTAAATCCAACTCCAAATACAACTCCATCATTTTCTAAAACATAATCTGCAATTGCTGAAAATGCTCCACCTGATGTGCTTTGTCTCCTTACTTCTTCATTTTTATTTTGAAAAATATATCCTTTTTGTTTAAATTGTTCTCTTATCTTTTTATTAATAACTGGGCATACTCTCTTGCATAATCCACAATTAATACACTTACTTTTATCTACACATGGATATAAAAATCCTTCTTCATCTCTTATCATTTCTATTGCATTTTTTGGGCATATATTTTTACAAGCTGTACATCCTGTACACAACTCTTTATTTTTTATTTCAATATATTTATTTTCTGCTTGTTCAGCCTTATAATTTATTGCACTAAGTAGCCATTCTTTTGATTTATTTCTATATTTACTTAAATTCTCATTTACTTTAGTATAATCAATTTTATATGCTAATACTTTTTCTATATCTTCTTTTCCATTTAATATTCTTTCATTACTAACTCCAGCTATTTTTAATAATGAATCTAGTCTTGAATTTGTTGAAGCTTTGCTTTTTGAATTATGTCTTCTAAATGCAAAAAATGTTCTATTAAAAATCAATGAAAATACTGTTCCATGGAAAGAATCTGTACATACATATTCAGCATTTTTTATAAGATTTATCCACTCTCTCGGTCCTATATCATATGGTGTTATATCTGCAAATTCATCTGAATATTTTACATATTCATCTGCATGATTTAAAGATACTATTTTACATCCTGTTTCCTTTTTCAATTTTTCTGCAAATTTACGGTGTTCAATATTATTTCCTAAAAAATAACATAATATATATTTATCTTGAATTATTGTTTCTTTTGTAGCTTCTTCTTCCCATTCTTCTTTTTTTAATAAAATTGTAGGATCACACACAAGTTCAGCATTTATATTTGCTATTTCTTTGATCAATCTTACTCCACTATCTTCTCTAACTGATAAATGGTTTATTTTTTGTAAAAAGTTTTTATATTTTTCATTATATTTTTTAGGTATTGTATTAACTCCTATACTTGTTGAATAGGAAACTTTATTTATTTCATTTGGTACCCAATTTAATGTATAATAATCTGCAACTACATTTACAGGCAACCATAATTGATCACTACCAACAATTACATCACTATAATTATTTTTAGCTAATATATTTAATTCTCTATAGTTTGTACATGGTTTTGATAAATTAAATTCTTTCCTAAATTCTTTATATTTATTATCTCGTATTGTAATTTTTTTGCCTAGATTTTTTACTATTTTTTTATCTAATTTTAATTTTATCATTCCAAATTTTGCCTTTATAAAATTAAAGTTTGATATTTGTGTTATATAATATTTTCTTTTTCCTTTTTTAAAATCTATATTATTATCAATATTTATAGTTTCATTAGGTATTTTATTATTGTCTAAAATTTTCTTTGTTGCATATGCTTGCAACATACTTCCATAGTTATTTTTAAAGTAACATGATACTATCCCTACTTTTTTTCCTAAATTAAAATCTTGATTCATATATAATTTTCTCCTTTATACACTTTT
>CAPNAQ010000109.1:5294-5992 GCA_948663505.1 uncultured Clostridia bacterium
TAATATTAATCTGAAAAAATGAGTTCGACAGTGAGTCATTATTCACTTTAAGCTGTTATAGTGTGTATCTGTATTTTGAATTTTCAGTATCTTAAACGCCTTGGAGAACGGAATTTTTGAAGATTCATATTATTATGTTTTATTATTATTCTTTTAAAGGCTAACTAGTAACCCTTTTTAATTTCGGTCTTAGAAAAAGATATATATTTAAATTTATAATATAAAAACCTGAACTTAAATATATAATTCTTTATATTTTTCTGCCATAACCTTAGTATTATACTTTTGTAAAATATCATCATAAGCATTATTTACAATATTGTTTAAATCATAACTATTATTCTGAATCTTCCTTATAATATCTGCAAAATCTTCAACAGTTTCACATACAAATCCATTTTCACCATTTTGTATTACATCCCTATTTCCAACAACATTACTAACTATACATATTTTTTCATATACATAGCCTCTAATAAAGAGATAGGTAGTCCCTCCCATAATGATGGTAATATAAATATATCATTTTTGCTTATATATTCTAAAACTTCATTTCGATTTTTCCAGCCAGTTATATTTATATTATTAGATTTCAATTCTTCTCTTAGTTCACCTTCACCTATCCAAGTAAATTCTATATTAGGAAATTTTTCTGCAATTAAATTAAATAATTTTGGATTTTTCTGATATCCAATTCT
>CAPNAQ010000110.1:0-3876 GCA_948663505.1 uncultured Clostridia bacterium
TTTATATATACTTAATTATATCAGATGAAGACTAATTATACAACAAAAAGATTTAATTTAAGTTTAAATTTGTTACTGGTTAATAACCTTTAGAAGATATTATAGAGAAAATGCAAATATATAAATATTTATTTGTATGTTTACCTTATTAGAAGATATAATTTTGAACATTTTACAATAAAATTAAAGTAGATAAGAGGAGGAATTGAAATGAAATGTTATATAAATATAATCACTAATGAGGTAGTTTATAAAGAAGAGGCTAAAGAATATGTGTTTAATAAACTAGGCTTAACAGTAACACCAAAAGGAAACAATGGTGAAATGACATTAGAGCAAATAGAAAATATAGAACAGACAGTAAATTGGTATTTTAGTGGAAATTGGATAGAAGAGGATTATATAGAAGACAATAAACAAGAGGATAGATATCTAAAATATTTATTAGAAAAAGATGATGAAAAGTATCAAGAAGAAATATGCAAAAGATTAATAATAGAAGAATAAGATAAAATTTATAAAAGGAGGGAATAAATGGCAGTAAATTGGGAGGAATTTGATGAAAATGTAGATTTAGAAAGTTTGGAAAAAGATGTTGAAGAAATGAAAACAAAAGAATTTGGAGATTATAAAGATGTTCCAATTGGAAATTATAAAGTAAGAATAACAAAATTAGAATTAACTCAATCTAAAAAAGGAGATCCAATGTTGGCAGTTTGGTTTCAAATAATAGAAGGACCATATAAAAATACACTAATTTTTATGAATCAAGTAGTATTACAGGGATTTCAAATACATACAGTAAATGAATTTTTAAGAAGTTTACAAACAGATGAAATAATAGAATTCAAAGGATATACTTCATATAACATATTAATATTAAATATATATCAGAAAATTGTTCAAAGTGAGTTTGTTCTTGAATATGAAGAAAATAAGAAGGGATATAAGACATTTAAGATATTAGAGAAGTTTGATAATAGTTCTAACACAAAACAACAGTAAAGGTTATTTAAATTTTCTAAAGAGAAGGTGGTGAAAAAATTGAATTATGAAAAATTTTATATGCAATATGTAAAACAAGCAAAAATAGAAAATGAAAATATAAATGGATTATGTCCATTTCATGATGATCATAATAGTAGTTTTGGAGCAAATATAAAAACAGGACAATACAATTGTTTTGCATGTGGAGCCACAGGAAATGCAGTAACATTTTTAGCAAATATGGAAAATATATCAACAAAAGAAGCATGGAAGAAAATAAATGATATAGAACCAATTACATATACAGTAACAGAATATGCAAGAGAAAAAGAATTGCCAATAGAATTTTTAACATCATTAGGTTTAGGAAATGGAAACAAAAATGTATTAATACCTTATTATAATCAAAAAGACAAAATAATAGCTACAAGATATAGGAATCATCCTTCAAATCCACAAAGGTTTGCATGGAAGAAAGGTTCTAAAACAATATTATATGGACTATGGAAATTAAAAGATTTTATAGAAGATTATATTGTATTAGTAGAAGGAGAATCAGATACACAAACACTTTGGTATTATGGAGTACAAGCATTAGGAGTTCCAGGTGCAAGTAATTTTAAAGAGGAATATGCAAAATTATTAGAAAAATTTAAAACAATATATATACAAGATGAAGAGGATCAGGGAGGGGCAACATTTGTAGGAACAATATTAAGATATATAGATAATAATAAATGTAAAATAATTAGTTGCAAAAAATTTGGAAGTAAAGATGTATCACAATTACATATAAAAAGGAAATTTAATAAAGAAGAATATTTAAAAGCAGAAAAAGAAATGAAGTTTAATAAAATGGCATTTTATGATGACAATAAATTTTTGCATGATGCATTTGGTGACTATCTGATAAATAAATACAATATAGTAAAAATAGAAAAAAGAATATATATGTATCAAAAAGGTAGTTATATATCATGTGAGGACGCACTAGGAAGTTTTATTGTAAATTTAATACCTAACTTATCGATAAATAAAAAAAGAGAAGTAAAAGACTATATAAAAGACAAAAGTAAAGAAGTAGAAGAATCAAATGAAAAATATATATGTTTAGAAAATGGAATTTTAGATATAAAAAATCTAAAGCTAAAATCACATACAACAGAAATAGTAACAAGGAATAAAATAAAATATTCATATTATGAACAAAAAGAAAATAAAGAAATAGATACAATAATGGAAAACTTAGCAGTAAATGACAAAGATGTAGTAAGATTACTGTATGAAATGATAGGATATTGTTTATATAGAGGAATGCCATTTCAAAAAGTATTTATATTAGTAGGAAATGGAGCAAATGGAAAATCAACATTATTAAATATGATAACGAAATTATTAGGAGAAGAAAATGTATCACATGTAGATTTAAAAGAAATAGCAGGAAATAGATTTGGAAAATCAGAACTATATGGAAAATTAGCAAATATAGCAGATGATTGTAGTGCAAGTTATTTAGATGATACATCAGTAATGAAACGTATAACAGGAGAGAGTTATACAAGCATAGAGTTCAAAAACCAAAATAGTTTTAGTGCAAAAATAAATACAAAGATGATATTAAGTTATAACACAATTCCAAGAATGAATGATACTACAGAAGGATTAACACGTAGATTAGTAATAATACCATTAAATGCAGTATTTAAAAAAGAAAACCCTAATTATGATCCATTTATTAGTGATAAATTAAAAAAGAAAGAAAATTTAGAATATGTATTATACAAATCAGTACAAGCAATAAGTAAAGTTTTGCAAAATAAGGAATTTACAGTACCAAAACAAATAATAGAAGCAACAGATGAATATGTAAGAGAAAATAATCCAGTTGCTAATTTTTTATATGAATTATATGAAGAAGAAAATGTTACTAAAATTCCATGTAGTGAGTTATATACAGCATTTGAAGTGTGGAAAAAAGAAAATGGGTTTAAAGGAGAAATGAGTATTACAAGATTTGGAAAAGAAATGAAGAAATTAGGATATGAAAGAAAGCAAGTAAGAAATGGAAATGAAAGAAAAAGATATTATATAAAACAAGAGGAATATAAACAAATAAGAATACAATAAAATTAAAAAGTCATATAGTTTGTAGCTAACTTGTCTCATACTTTGTCACACAATTATTATTTCATATCTATATATTGTCACTTACTGTACTAAGTTAAATAAATGTATACGTATATATATTTATATAGTAATTTTATATAAATATGTAATGATAAGATTAATAAGAACTTAGTGTACTATGTGACAACCTTACATTTGTAAAAAAATAAGAAAAAGATTTTTTGTGACAAAATATGTGACAAATGAAAGTGGAGGCGAAATGATAGAAATTTCAGAAAATATAGAAGTTGGGGGATTTGATACAAAAGAAAAATTTGAAAAATGGCTAAAAGAACAGAATAAAAATGAATCAAATAAAGATATATTGAAAATATTTAAATGGTCTTTAATGCAATTAGAAAAAGATACTGAAAATAAAATATATAATAAAGCTAATTGGAACAGAGTAGATAAATATGCAAAAAAGGTAATAGAAAAAGAAATTATGAATGAGGAAAATGTTATAAAGTTCATACAAGAAGCTCAAAGTTCAATATATAATAACAATTATAAATAATTATGAAGTTTTGATGTTATCATCAAATTAATATAAAAAAATTTGAAAAATAAAAAATATATAAATAGTTATACTATATTTAAAGGAGATATAGTATGAAAGACAAAGAAATAATAGAAAAATGGAAAAAAGGATTAAGTAAAGAACAATTAGCAAAATTATATAAAAGTCAATATAATATGCAAATAAAAAATATAAGAGCAGAG
>CAPNAQ010000110.1:3896-5983 GCA_948663505.1 uncultured Clostridia bacterium
GGAAATTTTATAACAAGTTATGATTCATTAGCTTATATAGAAAATGTAATATATAAGTATTTAAAAAGAAAAGAATTATGAAAATAGAAATGATATAAATTAAAAAATAAAAAACTAAAAGAATAGGAGGAAGGAGAAAATGTCTAATAAAAAAAGAACTCTAACAGATGAAGAAAAGGTAAAAATAATAAATGCAAAACAAGAATTAAACGAATATAGAGAAAATATAAAATATATAGAAGAAAAATTAAATGATACAGAAGAAGTGAGAAGTAAAGTAGAAAAAGTAACAACAATGTTATCATTAACAAAAACTAATAATTCAAATGAAAGCCCAGATAAATTTGCAGATGCAATAAGTAGATTAGATGAATTAAAAATAGATTGTTCAAAAAAGTTGGAAGAATTAATAATAAAAAAATTCCAAATAGATGAAAAAATAGAAAACATGGAACAACCATATAGAAATATATTATTTTATAGATATACAAGAGGAAAAAGTTGGAATGATGTAGCAAATGATCTTGGATATACAAGAGAATATATATGCAATTTACATGGGGAAGCACTATATTTATATTCTAAAATATAAGAACTTACATAATCTTATTGAATCTTACATAGAAAACATGATATATATATAATTAGATACATGTTATAACAGCTTAAAGTGAATAACGATTTTATTATACTATGGTTTTAAAGGGATTATGAATTAAAAATAAAGAATATATAGAAAAATGTCAAAGAGAGTTTATCATAAGATAAGCTCTTTTGTTATATTATAGGAAAAGTTATATTAATACATAAATATTTAAGAGGTAAAAAATGATAGATGAGGAAAGATATGAAAAATACATAAAGGAGCATTGTATAAGATGTAAAAACAGAACAACAGACTTATGTAATATAAGAATATTTGTAATAAATGGAGTAGTTTGTACAAAGTGTGTATATTATGAGAGGGAAAAAGACTAACAATTGTTAGCCTTAAAATTAATTAAGTTTTTATCTATAAAATCTAAAACAGGTAGTACATTTTTATTATCTGCTTTAAGATAGAAAAACTGTTTATTATCAGTAGTTTGATATACAGTTATATGTACATCACCAATAGCAATACCATTTAGTAAATTCATAAAACACCTCTTTTCTTTTGAGTATATAAAAAATAATATAGCACAAAAATTATAAGAACATTGTCGAAAAAGAAAAAATAACGAAAGTAGATGAAAAATAAAATGGCAAATGAAAGAAATTTGATACCAAATAGTAAACGAACCCCGAGCGAAGTTCGAGAAAATGCAAAAAAAGGTGGAATAAAGTCAGGAGAATCAAGAAGAGAAAAAAGATTATTAAAAGAGCTTTTAGAAGAAGCGTTATTAATAAAAACAGATACAGGAAATAAGTATATAGATATAACAAATGCACTAATAAAACAAGCAGAAGAGGGAAATGTAAAAGCATATGAAACAATAAGAGACACATTAGGACAAAAGCAAATAGAAAAAGCACAAATATCAGGAACAGGAATAGTACAATTAGTAGAAGATATAAAAGAATAATATAAAAAGTATGTAGATAAAACAGATAGTTTTATATGGAGGTGGTGCTAATGCAGTCTATTACCGAAAAAATAAGCTTGCAACAACAGATAGGTAAAGGCTATGCCTAACAACATTTTGGAACTTTAAAGGTGATGAAGTAATATTAATGGGTTCAAAAGGAAGCAAAAAATCCAAAACAGTAGCATTAAGATGGATGTATCTATTAAAAAAATATCCAAGAGCATGTTTATTAGCAATGAGAGATACAGCAATAACATTAAAAGACAGCGTATATGCTGACTTAAAATGGGCATGTAGAAAATTAAGATTAGAAGGTGAATGGGATTTTAAATTAACTCCATTAGAAGCAACAAATAAAATAACAAGGCAAAAAATATTTTTTAGAGGATTAGATGATTGGCAGAAAATTGCGTCAATCACAATAGATAACCCTGATTTAGTATTATGCTTTGAATGGTTTGAAGAAGCATTTGAAATAGTAAAAGAAGAAACATATAACAATACAAGAATGTGTTCAAG
>CAPNAQ010000111.1 GCA_948663505.1 uncultured Clostridia bacterium
TTACTTTTGTTTTAAGTTTATGCAACAATTTTCCCAAAAATACTTGTTTTTTTCGCCATTTTGTAGGATAATATATATGTATAGAAATAAAATTAACATAAATAAATAAAAATATTATACTAAAAAATGAAGGGGCAAATAAATAATGAAAATAATAGATAAATTTTTAAAGAAACTAGGTGCCAGTAGAAACACATTTGCAACATATATTCTAACATTAATAACAATTTATCTACTTGTAGATAGAATTGTAGAAATGTTATTAATGTTATTTACTGGAGTATCATATTCATATTGGGGACCAATACAATATACACTTGCATTAGCATGTCCAATATTTGCATACTTATTTTCTGGTTCATCTGAGTTTTCAACAAGTAAAAAGCAAAAAGTAATATTATTTTATACATATATAGTTGCATTAGCAACAATTGCAGTATCAATGTTTACGCAATGGCTAAATGCTGGTCTTTGGTTATTATTAGTTTCACATCCGAACTATGTAGATATAGTTACAAACTTTTCTGACTTAATAAAACCTGCATTTACATCATTAACAATACTATTTCCAATTTTAATACTTCCAAAAGTATTTCATTTCTTATACTTTGGAGTTAATGATAGTTTAGACATGACTAGATCTATATGGGATTATGGAGGAATAAACTTAACAGATAAAAAACAAGGTCATGGACCATATACATGTGAAATATTCTTATGTAATGATGGAGAAACAGGACAAACAATAACAATACCTGAAAGCTCAAGATATCAATCAATGTTTGTATGTGGTGGATCAGGAACTGGAAAAACATCTTTAATATATGAACCATTAATTGCAAGAGATTTAGAAAGAAAATTCTTTTTTAAAGAAGTTTCTAAAGAAATGGGATTTACAGCTTTAAAAACAGGAATTGCAACATTAAATTGTCCATATGATAATGACTTTTTAAACAATAACTTTAATCTAAATATGCTTTTGCCTACATCTGGAAATGATAATGTATATAAAGCATACATGAAAAAAATGATTTTAGATGATTCTGTTGATATAACATATAAAAACTGTGGTGTAACAGTATTATCTCCTGATAGAGATATAACAGATCATATGATATCTATTTGTAAAAATATGAACTTAAATTATAATATAATAGATCCTTCAGATAACAATTCAATTGGATTAAATCCTTTTGTTTATGATAATCCTAACAAAATATCTATAACAATATCATCTGTATTAAAATCTATTTCAGAGTTTCCAAATGATGATTCTGAAGAAAATTATAGAGAATCTGTTGCAATATCTGCTATAGAGAATATTGCAATATTATTAAAGGAAATGTTCCCTAGAATGAATGAAGGAGCATTACCAAATTTAGAAGATATGCTAAAAATGCTAACAAACTTTGATTTAGTTGAAAAAATGTGTGAAATTTTAGCACATGATGAAGAATTAAAACAAAAATATTCAGTACAAATTTCATACTTTAAAAAGAACTTTTATAAAAATGGTTCTAATAGAACATTTACAGAAAAATATATTGATGTAGTAATTTCACAACTAGATAAATTACTAAAATTACCAGGTGTAAAATCTATATTATGTAATAGATATAATAACCTGAATTTTGACAAAATGCTTGAAAATGGTGACATTACTTTTGTTTGTACAAGACGTGGTGATTTGGGAGCCTCTAGTCATAAAGCATTTGGACTATTTTTCCTAATTTCAATGGAAAATGCAGTTCTAAGAAGACCAGGTAATGAAAATTCTCGAGTACCTAACTTTTTATATATAGATGAATTTCCAGATTTTATATGTAAATCTACAGAACCAATATTTACAATGTATAGAAAATATAAAATTGGAACTACAATTTCAGCTCAAAATCTTGATCAGCTTAATAATTCAACATCAAAAAAACACAATAGTTTAAAAGAAACAATTTTATCTAATTGTGCAAGTAAAATATTTACAGGAGGAGCTTCTATTGATGATTTAGAATGGTGGTCTTTAGAATTTGGTAATAAGAGAGAATGGGTTATGAATAATTCTATTGATTTTGATAAAATGAAATATGATTCAAAACATGGAAATGTTGAATGGAAATTTATCCCTTATTTTAAGGCAGGAAAACTTCAATCACTAGGAACAAAAGACTGTGCTTACAAAATTAGAAGTGAAAAAGGAACATCTATAGTTGGTCAAGGAAAACTTGATTATTTATCTTCAAAATATAAAGAACCTAAAAAGACAAAAGTTTATGATTTTGGAAAATATTCAGATGGTGTAACAACTTATACTGAAGGAATTGAAGAACCTAATTCTAAAAAATTTAATCCAGACAAACTTGACTTTCTAGATAGTAATAATGAATTTAATCCAATTCAAACAGATGTAACAGATTTAGATTATTTATTTGATAATGAAGATGCTATAATAGTTAACTTAAAAAAGAACAAAGAGAACAAATCGGAAAGTTAATAAATTTATAGTATGTTATTTAAAACTATAAATTTTAATTAGTATCAAATTGAATATATTGAAGCTTTCCGTAAATTTGTTCTTGTGCGAAATTTTCTTCAGAAAATTTCTGTACAATATATTTCATATAATAGAAAGTCAGCATGACTTTCCTATTATATGAAGAATAACAAAATGACCAAAGGGGACTGTTTCCTTTGGTCATTTACATAATATCAATTATAATTCCTGAAATCACTCCAATAATATATAGAAGCACTAATATTCCTATATTTTCTTTTAATCTATCATTTGTTTTAAATAATACAGCAAGTCCAACACCTGCTCCTGTTAATAGACCTGATATCATACTTCCAAATGATATAACATTTTCTAAATACATATTTGTAATTATTACTGAGGCTGCACAATTTGGAATTAATCCTATTAAAGAAGAAATAACAGGACCTAAAACAGGTTTATTTAATATCCAATTTTCAATATTCTCTTCCCCTATTATATGAACAATTACATTAATTAAAAATGTTATTATTAATATAAAGATAAATATACTTAATGTATGTTTTATTGATGATTTTATTATGCCTTTTTCATTGCAATGACAGTGTTCTTCTTCACATATATGTTCTATATCTTCATCTTTATCTTCTTGTTTTTTAGTAAAAAACTTTCTAATAACAAAATCTATTATAATTCCTGATATTATTCCTATTATTATTTTTATTCCTAATATCTTTAAGATAATTATTGGCGAGACTGCTTCTGATATAAGTATTGGCAACATTTCATCAGATGTAGATAAATATACTGCTATTAATGTTCCTAGTGTTATAACTCGTCCTGCATAAAGATTTGTAGCTGATACAGAAAATCCACATTGTGGAAATGCTCCTAATATTCCTCCAACAATTGATCCATATTTTCCCGCCCTTTTTATAGCTTTTTTTGATTTTTTCTCCATTTTGTGTTCTATATATTCCATAATTAAATATGTTATAAATAAAAATGGTAATAACTTTATTGAATCTATAACTGTATCTTCTATAATCTCTAGCATATTTTTCTCCTTAATAATTTTTTTTATTTTTTTCTTTCTTAGTTTAACATAAAATGTAAAAACTTGCAATAAAAAAACTGAAACTTAAAAAAAGAGGATTTTACCCTCTCCTTCTTCTATAACATCCATTAAAACTTCCACAGTTCCCATTTGAATTGCTATTTGGAAATACATTTGCTCTAACAGCTATACTATCATTTGATCTATTACAATTACAAGAACAGCTATTATTATCATTATTATTTCTTGAACAATTACTATTTATTGTTAATAAATCATTTTCGATTCCATTACAACCACTACTGCTTATTGTTAATAAATTTCCATTATTATTACCACAATTATTATTTCTACAATTTTCATTATCCCAGTCATTATCATTGTTTGAACAACTTCCATTAATAGTTAGTAGTTGTGTTCTGCTACAATTATTTCTTCTATTATCTGAACAGCCACATCTTCCTCTTCCATTTCTTTCATCTAATTCTTTCAATATTCTACATATTAATTTTGTTATTACAGCTGTTATAAAAGCTAATATTGTATATGCAATTGCAGCTACTAAGTATATTAAATTGCCAATTATAAATGTTACTACTAAAAATATTGCAAAAATTATTCCTGCTACTAAAAATGGGCATTTTAGAATTTTCTGTAGTGCTATTGAAACTATTATTACAGCTATTGGCAAAGCAAAAAATATAAGTAAAAGAGTATTCATTTTTTCCCCCTTCCTTTCCAAGGTTCAAATTTTGATTTTTCTTTTACTTTATAATATGTTTTTTTACTTATTTGGTTACTTTTTAATATTATCATTCATATTTATTTCTATATTATATATTTTCTACTAATTCAATTAATTTTTTTGCTGTATCAATTTGATTTAAAGTTTCAACAATATTCAACATCAACTAAATATAATCCTTGAGGTGGCAACGTTTTTCCTGCATTATTTCTATCTTTAGAATTAATAATCTCTTTTATATCACTTGGCAAAATCTTACCAGTTCCAACATCAACTAATGTACCTGAAATAATTCTAACCATATTATATAAAAAACCATTACCTGTAAGCTCTATAAAAATTCTGTTATTTGGCATTTGAATAACTTGTGCATTATAAATTGTTCTAACACTGCTCTTACTACTTGTCCCACTAGCTTTAAATGCTTTAAAATCATGTTCACCTTCAAAATATTTACAGGCTTCCTGCATTTTCTTTACATCTAATTCAAATGGAATATGTGTCTCAAAATTTCTATATATAGCAGATGAAAACTCTGAATTATTTATAATATATCTATATGTCTTTTTTTTACATGTTAATCTACTATGAAATCTCTCATCTACTTCTGTTGCTGATATTATTCTTATTGACTTTTTTAGATTAGCATTTATTGCTATTGCAAATTTTTCTATTGGAATATTTGAATTTGTCTTAAAATTAGCAACTTGTCCGAATTGCATGAACACCTGCATCTGTTCTTCCTGAGGCTGTTAAATCTACTTCTTCTCCTGTTATTAATTGTATTGCTTTTTCGATTGTTCCTTGTATATTTAATTTGTTTGGTTGCTTTTGCCATCCGATTAAATTCTTTTCCATCATATTCTATTACTAATTTTATATTTCTCATTTTAATTTTCTTTCTTTTTACTAATTTTATCTGTAAATCTTTTTGTGACAACATTACTAATTAAAATTTTCTTTAATGTATCTTCTCTAACATCTGCAATTAATGTTCCATCTTTTGCTACTGATATTTTTCCTGTTTCTTCTGATACAACAACAACAATACTATCAGATTCCTTAGATATTCCAATTGCGGCTCTATGCCTTGTTCCTAATTCTTTTGCAATATCTGTGTCATCAGCTAATGGTAATACACATGCTGCTGCTGCTATTTTATTATTACTTATCACAACAGCTCCATCATGCAATGGTGTTTTTGGTACAAATATATTTACTAATAATTGTGGTGATACTTCTGAATCCATAGGAATTCCTGTTGAAATTATGTCTTGAATATTAATATCTCTTTCTATTACTATTAACGCTCCTGTCTTATTTTTTGATAGTTCAGATGTTGCAATTACAATTTTATAAATATCTTCTTTGGTTTTATTTGCTATGTCTTTGTCTAAACCAAAAAATCTAATAAATTTATTTGTTCCTAATTGCTCTAATGCTCTTCTTAACTCTGGTTGAAATATTACTACTATTGCAATTACTCCCCAATTCATTATTCCTGTTAATATAGAATTTAATATTTTTAAATTAAAAATTCCACTTAGTGCTGTTATTATTATTAAAAGTGCTATTCCTTTCATTAACTGCCATGCTCTTGAACCTTTTAATATTCTTACTAAACAATAAATTAGAAATACTACTATTATTATATCTAATA
>CAPNAQ010000112.1 GCA_948663505.1 uncultured Clostridia bacterium
TATATATTTATAAACATGAGGAAAAAGAACTAGATGAAGAAGATGGAGGTGAAGATAAGTAGATGGGTGATAATGCAATGATAAGTGTATTAACAATGGTAGTATCTTTGATGGTTGTAATATGTGTTGTTTTACTAATAATATTAATAATTTTAAAAATTAGAGATTGGAACAGTAAAAATGTTGAAAAGAAGTCAAATGATATAACAACATATCAAAATAAAACTAAAAATAAAGAAGAATCAAAACAAGTGGCAGCAACAACATATAGTAAACAATCAATATTTGACTTTATGGAATTTGAAAGAGTTGAAGACAATATGATAATACAAAAAGAAATGAAAAAATATTTAATGGTTGTTGAATGTCAAGGAATAAACTATGATTTAATGTCAAGAGTAGAGAAAGTATCTGTTGAAGAAGGATTTCAACAATTTTTAAATACATTAAGACATCCAATACAAATATACATACAAGCAAGAACAGTTAATTTGGAAGGCTGTATAGTAAATTATAAAGAAAAAGTAAAAGAGATTGAAGATAAATATAATAAAATGACATATGAATATAAAAGGATGAAAGAAGAAGACTTAGTATACACAAAAGAAGATTTAGATAAATATTTTTATGAATTAACAAAACAAAAGAATTTATTAGAATATGGAAAAGATATTATTGCAAATACAGAAAAAATGAGCTTAAATCAGAATATTTTAAATAGAAAATATTTTATAGTAATACCATATTATGTTGAAGATGTTAATAAATATGATAAAGAAGAAATGAAGAATATAGCATTTTCAGAATTATATACTAAATCTCAATCAATAATCAGAGCATTATCATCATGTTCTGTATCAGGAAAAATATTAAATTCTAGTCAATTATTAGAGTTGTTATATATGGCTTATAATAGAGATGACGCAGAAATATATGGATTAAAAACAGCATCAAGAGCACAATATGACAGTTTATATTCAACATCACAAGATGTTTTTGAAAGAAAAATACAAGCTTTAGATGAAGAGATAAGAGATAAAGCAATAGATTTAGCAAATGAGAAAATAGAACAAGTAAAATCTAAACAGCAACAAGTTGCTGAAGAAAAAGAAGAAAATATGCAAGAATTAGTAAGAAGAATGGCAGAGGTATATTTAAATAAAAATAGAAAATATGTAGGACAAGATATTGCAGACCAAGCAATTAAAGAGTTAAATCAAGAGGAAGGAGGAGAAAAAAATGAAGAAGAACAAAAACCAAAAAGAGGCAGAAAGAGAAAACAGCAATAATACTATTCAAGAACCAGGAAAATTAAGGAAGAAAAGTATAAAAGAATTAATAGCACCTTCAGGAATAGATGCATCTAAAATGGATCATTTAGAAATAATATCAAATGTAAAGAGATTTGCAAGAAGTTTCTTTATATCAACATTACCTCGTATGTGTACGTTCCCAGAACTATTTAGAGGATTATACTTTTTTGGAGATTTAAATACATCAATATATATAAATCCAATAGCAGAATCTAGATCGCAAAACGAATTAAATAAAACGATAAATGAATTAGAAACAGAAAGAATAGTTGCATCAGATAAAGGGAACATAAATAGAGAAAGTACATTATTGCAAAAAAGATTTGAAGCTGAACAATTAAGAGATGAAATTGCAGCAGGATTTAATAAAATGTATGAAGCCTCTATAGTGGCAACATTATTTACATATAATGCAGAAGATTTAGATAGATTAACAAAATTGCTTGCAACAGAAATGTCAAAATCATTAGTAAATATAAGAAGTGCATGGGCAATGCAAGAAGATGCTTTTAAAAGTAATTTACCATTATTTGATGATAAAGTAAAAAGAACACATGATTTTGATAGTAGATCAATGGGAACAGTATTTCCATTTACATCATCAGAAGTTGGACATCAAAGTGGTGTACCATTAGGGTATAACAAACAAACAGGAACACCAATATTATTTGATAATTTTCACTCATCACTTACAAATTATAATATGGTTATATTTGCTAAGTCTGGAGCTGGTAAATCTGTTACAATGAAAACTTTAGTATCAAGATCAGCAGTTCTTATGGGAATTGAAAGTTTGGCATTAGACGCAGAAGGTGAATATACAATAGTTGCTGAAAGCCTAGGAGGAATAAATGTGGTATTAAGCCCAACATCAGACACTGTTATAAATTTATTTGATGTTGAACCAGAAAATGTTAGAGATGAAATTACAGGAAGAGAAAGAACAATATTAAATATAGAAAATAAAGTTGAAGATGTTACACAAGCATTACTTACAATGGCAAGAGGGAGTACAAGAAGTAAAGAAGTAAATGAATTAACAAAACAAGTTATAGCTGAAACTGTTGCAGAAGAATATGCAGCATTAGGAATAACTAATGAAGTAAGTAGTTTGTATGGAGGAAATACATTCCAAAAAGGAGATAAATTATATAAAGAAAAAAAGGCTATGCCAACAATAGGAAGTTGGTATAAAAGGTTAGAACTTAAAGCAAAAGAAAATGAAAATAAAGATTACAGTTATCAATATAGTTATTTATTAAAAGTAATGAAACAATATATAAGAGAATTTAATGGACAAATGGCATATTTTGATGGACAATCTACATTTGAATTATTAGAAGAATCGCCATTTATAAATTTGGATATATCACAACTAGAAGAAAGATTTGCAAGACCATTAGCACAACAAATATTATTGTCTTGGATATGGGAGAAATATGTTAAGAAAAATAGTGAAGATAGAACAAAGGCTAGAAAAAAAAGGGTTTTAGTTGATGAAGCATGGATGTTATTACCATATCCTGAAGCGGTAGATTTCTTAAATACTATGGCAAGACGTGCAAGAAAAAGAAATGTTTCATTAGCTATTATATCTCAAAGGTTTCAAGACTTTTATGAAAAACCAGAAGCACAAGTTGTTTTAACTTCATCAGATACAAAATTATTTTTAGCACAAGATAAATCAGAAATAGAGTACTTAAAAGAAGTTTTTAAATTAAGTGAAGGAGAATCAAACTTTTTAATTACTTGTTTAAAAGGAGAAGGCCTATTAAAAGTTGGAAATGATACAGCAATATTACAAATTGTACCAACAGCTAAAGAATTTGAGTTTGTTGAAACAAACTTAAATAACTTAGTAAAAAGTAGGAGTAGAGATAGATAAATAAACCTTACAATTTGTAATAAGTGAAAGGGATGATAGAAATAATGAAAAAAACAAAAAATAAAAAGTTAATACAAAAAATTATAATAAGCCTTGTTTTAATAGCTTCTTGTCAGTTTATAATGCCAAATCATGCTAAAGCAGGTTGGCTCGCAGGTGAACTTACAGAAAATATATGTCAATTTTTTGCTTCAATTGGTGATGTTTTTACAGGTATGATGAACTCATTTATGTTGGGAGGCTCTTCTGTATTGGGATCTAGTATGCTGAGTCAGGAAGAAGCTGAAGAATGTTGGATAAGACAAGACAAAGAAAAAAATTCAATTGATAAAGAACTAGCACCAAATTTTAAGGCTGCTGTTAAAGAAGAAATTAAAACTGTTGCAGATAATCCTAATGGAATTAAAATAGTAGATAAAAGTGGTTATACAGGAATATTAATAAATGAAAAATATTTTGACCATGCATGGATAACTAATGAAGCAGCATATGAATATCCTAATATGGTATATTCTCCAGAGAATATATTTGCAAATAATATACCTGCATTTGATATAAACTTTATAAATCCATCATTATATTCATCTGGGGGTGAATCTATAGCAGTATCATTACAACCAACAATTGCATCATGGTATAAAACATTTAGAAATATAGCTGCTGTAGGATTATTATCAGTATTATTATATTTAGGTATTAGAATAGTAATAGGATCTGTAAATGAAAAGGCAAAATATAAGGAGGCTTTAAAAGATTGGCTATTTGCAATGTGCTTGTTGTTTGTAATGCAGTTTATAATTGTTGCTATTTTAACAATTACAGATAAATTTAATGATATATTTGGTCAAGAAACTAATAATATATTAGTTTGTATTGTTAACCAAGAAGAACCTAATGATGGAACAGCTTCTAATAATTATGTATTTAGATCTAATTTTATGGGTGTTGCTAGAATGCTGATACAAACTGAAGGGGAAAATTGGCAAAATATTGTGGCATATACAATAATTTATTTTGCACTAATTGTATATACAATTATGTTTACATTTCAATATTTTAAGAGGGTATTATATATGGCATTTTATACAATGATTTCACCATTAGTTGCAATGTCATATCCATTAGATAAAGCAGGAGATACTAAAGCACAGGCTTTTAATACATGGTTTAAGGAAGTTGTAATGACAGCATTAACTCAACCAATACATTTGTTATTATATACAATGTTAGTATCTTCAGCAATGGAATTGACATTAAAAAATCCAATATATGGATTAGTATGTATAGGATTTTTAATACCAGCTGAGAAATTTGTAAAGAGCTTATTCGGAATTCAACCTCAAGCAGATCAAGGAATGGGAAGCTTTGCAGGTGGAGCAATGACAATGGGATTATTGAATAAATTAACACATAAACCACCATTACCTAAAGGAGGCAAAGGTGAAAATGGAGGTGGAAGTGGATCAGAAGGAGGAAGTTCTTCTTCAGATGAAGGATCTTCAACACCTAATTTTGCAAGTGTATACAATGGAGGTAGTGGAAATCCACCATTAAATCCAGGAGATAACAGAGATCCAGGAGCACCTGATCCAGAAGAAGATCCTAATGTTAACCCAAATCCAACACAACCAAATGGATCTAATCAAGGATTTCCAAATAATACTAATACTCAGCCATTAGGAGGACAAAATGGTTATGACGAAGATGATGGACAAAATCCAGATAATTATAATAATCCTACAGGGGCAAATCCACCAAGAGGTAATGAACAGGGAAGTAATCCATCAGGAAGTAATCCACAAGGGGGTAATCCATCAGGAGGCAATCCGCCAAAAAATAATAGAAGTGGCTCTAAAAAATCAGGAAAATCTAAAGATGATAGTGAATTTAAAAGGAAAGTAAGAAGAGCTAAACCATATGCAGGAAAAGTATTAAAATCTGCAGGAAAAGGAGCGTTAAAAGGAACATTAAAAGGACTAACAAGAGCAACTGCTATAGGAGGAGGAGCTTTAATAGGAACTGCAGCAGGATTAGTGACTGGAGATATGTCAAATGTATTTAAATATGCTGGGGCAGGAGCTGTAGCAGGTAATGCAATAGGGAAAAATTTAAATGAAACAGTATCTAAAGGAGCAACATATCTAAAAGATAATGTACCAAATGCTATTAATAAAGCAAGAATAGTAGGAACAGAAATAAATGATGGTTATTTAGCTGCAGATAATAAGCGAAAAGAAATTGAACAAGCCAAAGCAGATCGAGAATTTATGAAAAGTAAGCAACAACGTGAAAGATATAAAAAGATTGCTGCTAAAATTGAAAAACAAACAGGAAAACAATATAGTATTGATGAATTAATGAATGTAGCATCTGATTATAGAAAAAATAAGGTAACAGATAATAATACAATTGAAAAAGGACTAATTCTGGAAGCACAAAAAGGTGATATTGGAGGAGCAAGTCATGAAAATATTATGGCTGTATCAATGTTAGCTCAACAATATGATAAGAGTTATTTATATGATGATAAGAAAAATAAGGCTTTAAGAAAAGAAGTTGGTGCTAGTGTAGGTGATGCAGAAACAGAAAATGTTATGAATATATTTAGAGAATTGCATGAGAATACTTCAAATAGACCTCGTAGTTAATAACCTAGGATAAAATAATAATTAAATAATAAAGTATACTAAATAATTAAATATTA
>CAPNAQ010000113.1 GCA_948663505.1 uncultured Clostridia bacterium
AGCATATAATACCAAAAAAGCAAAAGGAGATAGAAGTGTTAGAAGAATATAAAAAAGAAAATATATTAAAAGATAAAAATGAACTAGATAAGGAAGTAGAACTAATAAGAAATATTATAAAAACAAGAGAAGAACTAAAAAATAATAATAAGAATTTTGAATTAGCAGAATTGGATCTAGTAGATTATTATATTTATGAAATTAAAGCAAATCAAGCAAAATTAGATTATTTATTAAAAAAGGCAAAAGCAAAGGGAATATATGTAGACACAGTTAATAGAATAAAATATGAAAATTATGAAGAAGAAATAGGATAAAAAGGAAGTCTATTTTCTATAAGTTAAAATCATATTTGTCCTCATTTAATCATACAAATGTATAAGTAAGATTAAAATGAGGGATGAATATGAATATAGATACAAATTTAATTACATATTTGGCTTGTATATGTTTTTTATTTATTTTTGGTAAGATTTTTATACTTCCTATAAAAAAGATTTTAAAATTAGTTATTAATTCGATACTTGGTGGAATTGCTATTTTTTTGATTAATTTAATTGGTGCTTCTTTTGGTTTTCATATTGGATTAAACTTTTATACGAGTATTTTAGTTGGTATACTAGGATTGCCAGGGGTAGTTTGCTTAGTTATAGTTAGGTTGTTAATATAAAATGGTAGCTCTTAATTGAGCTACCCTCTTTTTCAGAAAGAAACATTTCAATGCCTTTTTGCATTGAATATGCATGTGTTGCCTCTATTTGAATCTCAATTGTATTTGGATACAATATTTTTTGAGAATCAAAAGAGATAATTCCATCCCCATTGATTTCTAACTTTTTATCTAAATAACATAAAATATTATCTAGATAATTGTTAGTTTTTTTTGGGCATATTGATATAATATTAATATGTTTTTTGCAATCTGCTAACCCTGAATAGTCAGCATTTTGCATAAATTTTGAATTTGGGATCAAATCCTGATCTACATTATGATTACTGTAGATCGATAAAAATAAAAACTTTTCGAAAAAATTTAATTTTTCCTTTGCAATTTGTGCTTTATCAGTCCCTTTGAAAGGAGCTGATATGGTGATGATTGTTATTTTCTTCTTATTGGTGATCCACTTTGTGGCATTTGCAAAACAGACACCACATTTTGAAAGTCCAATAAGTGTAACTGAATCATAATTATGCTCATTCACATTTATGAATTCAGCTAATTCTCTACCAGCTTCCTCTAATCCATTTGATTCAAAAGGAAAGAAAACTGATAAAACGGTTTCTTCTAAAAAATTATTTTTTGGCATAATCATTAAGGGATCATGCTCTATAATTTTATCATTTGCATTAACTGTTAGGGAATATCCACTTCCTAATATTATTAAATCTTTATTTTCTGTATTTCCTTTATTTATCTCTTGTATAATTAGATTATTACTTTTATAAGTAATATTTTCTAATTTTTCATTGTTACAGACAAATATTGTCCGATAACAAACAGTTCCTATTACTAGGAACATAATAATAATAAAAATAATTATTTTTGTTATTTTTTTCTTCATAGTAGTTTACTTCCTTCCATAAGAATTTTTGTAAAATAATTATACTATAATTTTATGGAAAGTGCAAATTTATTAACTATTTAAGCTGTAATTGTTTTTATTCTACAGTTACAGATTTAGCTAAATTTCTAGGTTTATCAACATCCAAGCCTTTATCTTTAGAAATATAGTAAGATAATAGCTGAAGAGGAACAATTGATAAAATAGGAGAGATAAATGAGTTTGTAACAGGAATATTAATAACAATATCAAACAGACTATTATCAATATCTTGATTTGTTACAACTAAAGTTTTAGCACCACGTGTAATAACTTCTTGAATATTACTAATAGCTTTTTTAACTAAATTAGAATCAGTTAAAATACTAATAACAGTAACATCATTTTCAATTAAAGCTATAGGACCATGTTTTAATTCACCAGCTGCATAACTATCTGAATGTATATATGAAATTTCTTTTAGTTTTAAAGAAGCTTCTCTAGCGACTGTTTCATCAATTCCTCTACCCAAGAAAAACACATCTTTTTCTTGATAAATTTGTTTTGCAAATTGTTTTATTTTTTCATTACATTTTAAAGTTTCTTCGATTTTTTTAGGCAAAGCCAAAATATCTTTTTTTAATTCATTTAAGTCATTTATGTTAGAACTTTCTAAAATTTCAGCAAAGTATATAGCTAAAATATTAATTAATATAACTTGAGAAGTATATGCTTTTGTTGAAGCAACTGCAATTTCAGGTCCTGCATGTGTATATATTGAGTAATCGGCTTCTCTTGTAATAGAACTTCCAATTACATTAGATATAGCAAGTGTTTTTGCTCCTTTTTCTTTAGAAAGTTTTAAAGCTGCAATTGTATCTGCTGTTTCTCCAGATTGAGAAATAAAAATACATAAAGTTTTATCATCTATAATGGGATCTCTATATCTAAATTCTGATGCAATATCAACCTCTACAGGTATTCTACAAAGTTTTTCAATAGCATTTTTACCACTTAATCCTGCATGCATTGCTGTACCACATGCAACTATATATATTTTATTTAATTTTGATAAATATTCTTTTGAAAATCTAAGTTCATCAAATTCACATTTATTATTTATAGAGATTTTAGATCCAATAGTTTCTCTAATTGCTGTTGGCTGTTCATATATTTCTTTTAACATAAAATCTTCATAACCATCTTTTTCTGCACTTGACATATTCCATTCTATATTTTGTGTTTCTTTTTGGATTTTCTTTAAATCTTTATCATAAAATTGTGCATTATTTTTACTTAATAATACAAATTCTAAATCATTTAAAATATAGAAATCTCTTGTATATGAAAGTATTGCAGGAATGTCAGATGATAAATATTTTTCATTTTCACATGTGCCAATTACCAATGGACTATCTTGTCTTACAACTATCATATTTTCAGGATATAATTTTGAAATTACTTCAATTGCAAAACTTCCTTTAAAATCTAGGCACGCATTTTTTACAGCTCTTAAGAATTTTAAGTCATCATTTTCTGTGTCTTTATTAAAATAATAATGTATTAAATTTGGTATAACTTCAGTATCTGTTTGAGAGTAAAAAGTGTAGCCTTGTTCACCTAAGAATTTTCTTAATTCATTATAATTTTCAATAATTCCATTATGTACTACACTAAATGTTTTTGAGTTATCTTGATGTGGATGTGAGTTTTCACTAGAAGGTTTTCCATGTGTTGCCCATCTTGTATGTGCTATTCCTATTGTTCCTTCTAATTTGTCTATTCCATCTATATTTGATAAATTTTTTACTCTTCCTTTATCTTTTATTAATGATACCCCATTTTTTTCTATTGTTGATACTCCTGCTGAGTCATATCCTCTGTATTCTAATCTGCTTAAACCTGCTAATAGAATTGGACAGGCTTTTTTAGTTCCTATGTAACCTACTATTCCACACATAATAGTGCTCCTTTCTTTTTCATTATGATATTATATTACTACAAATGTGCTTTTTGTGCAAGTTTTATAAAAACTTTACAATTTTTCTAAATAATATAGTTTTTCAAAAAAATGAAAATTAAATCCAGTAAAAAAGAATAAAAACTTTTCGCAATAAAAAATACAGTAAAATAAACAAAAACACCATTCTTATTAATGAATTAACGGATTTAAGAAAGCAATCATATATAAGATGGAAAATTATAATTTTAAAGCAGAAGAAAATTTATTGAAATTAAAAAGGCGAAAAGAAGATAGTGATAAAAATATATTAAAATTATAAATGATTATAGGCTATATATCCTCAATATAATTTTTAGTATTGATATTTGTTGCATTATTTATAGATATGTATTCAATAGTAAGAATTGTACTTATTATTTTAGAAAGTGTTATTTTTGCAATAGGAATTGTAAAGGCAGTAAAAATTGAACAGATAGCAGGCTACCATGAATGTGATAAATGTCATTATAAATATATCCCATCATATAATAGTGTATTATTTTCAATGCCCATGGAAGAACAAGATATATGAAATATCCTAAATACAATGAAAAAAAGTTGAAATAGAAAGTTAACAAAATAATAAATTACAATATATAAAGAAGATGTAATTATCTGTATGTTAAGTATATATACCATATATACTATATATACTATATAAAAATAAGTTGAAAAATGAACCTAAAATGTATAAACAAGCAATAGAAGAAATATGTAATAAGAGGGTGTCAAATGACACCCTCTTATTAGACATGTATATTGTCTAATATTTAAAAAAGATGAGAAAAGTATGGTTTATAGTAATGGTTTAATCATATTATATTTAGTTAATTATAAAAATACGTTGAAACACCATAAGCACCATAAAACATTGGTGTTACAGTAACTGTATAAGTTGCTGCAGAAAAAGCTACTTGTCCAGTTGGAGATGTAAGTTCATGTTGCTTTCCATCTAATGGGATCGTCCCAGATGCGACTACAATATCGCCCCTTTTTACAACAACTGTAACATATTTTCCACTAGCAGAGCCACTACCATAATATTCTGCATCAGCTTTTATGGTATAACAAGTAGCAGTAGTCCGAGATTCATAAGTTAAAGTACCTCCACTTTCAGTAGCTGCTCCATTAATTTTGTGTAAATTTGATGCAGCGTAAGCAATAGTGGTAGAACCAAACATCATAGTAAGAACCATTATTAAAGATAATGTTTTTAAAAGAAATTTTTTCATAATGTTAATCCTTTCTTAAACATACCTTTCTCATCTTTTTATGCCTAATATATTCTTAGACATTTGAAGATTAAACCATAACAATTATAATACAATTGTAAAAAAATGTCAATTAGTATTGGCAAAAATTAACAATTTCTTTTAATTACTATTGAAAAAAGGAAGTTGTTATGGTATTATACTATGTATAAATGGGGGATTAAAATGTTCAAAAGTAAAAAAAGATTTGTATTGTTAATAATAATAATTATAGTAGTATTTATATTGTTTTTGACAATTTGCTTAAAAAGTAAATATTTACCAACAGAAACAGATCTTAACGAAATGCTAAAGGAGAACAATAACATTTCTAATATGTTTACTTCATATAAAGAAGTTAAAAATGATAATGTAACTACAACAAAAATATATGTATATGACAACCTTCATTATGCAGTAAAAAGAGACAATGATAGCGATAAAATAGTTAATGAATATTATTATGACTCAAAAACATCTAAATTAGTAACAGTTAATCATACTAATAATACAATCATAGAACTTGAAGAAATTAAGCAACAAAATTTTATAAATGGTTTTTTAGGTAAAAATGATTTCTATGACTTAGGTACTTTTCTAGAATACAAATATCTTGGAAAAGAAAAAGTGAATGAAATCGAATGCATAAAAGTTTGTTTTTTAGAGGAGAATTACAATAAAATAGATAATACATATTTTTATATTGATGTTCATAATAAAAATATAATTAAGATGGAAGTTTATCAAGGAAATAGTTCAAGTAAAATGGAAAAGATACATGAAAAAGTATATGGCAAATATGTTTATGGTGAAAATGTTTTAAGTGATATTCCAAAATTTGATATAAACAACTATCCTAACTTTTTTGTACAAAAATTTGATAATCGGTCTTTTTT
>CAPNAQ010000114.1 GCA_948663505.1 uncultured Clostridia bacterium
ATTACTACCACCCCTTGTCGTGGGAGATTTTTTCATTCACACACCGTTTGATAAATTCGCTCAAGCTGATATTCTGCGCATCTGCCGCCGCTTGCCATGCTTTCTTATCTTCTGGGAAAACATACATATATATGCGCTCATAATTATTTTTATTATATTTATTCTTATTACATCGTAAAATCTCCGACTCTTGACTCGTAGATTTTCCATTTCTAGAATCGTAATTTTTACGGCTCATAATATTGCTAGTTGATATATGATTTATCTTTCCAACATAGATAATATTATTTTTTCTAAATCCTTGTTTCTTTTCATATATCAATTTAACATCTGTTAATTGTCTAAATGCTTTTGTAACTGTTTTATCTGACAAATTTAATTTTTCCTGTGCTTCTTTTCTTAAAAATATTAAGAATATATTTCCTTCTTCATTTATCCATTCATTTTTCATTGAAACCGATAATCTATCAAGTAATAATGAATATAGTAATTTACTATCTGAGTTTAAGTTTTTATAATAAGGGGTTACAAATAGTTCTTTTGGAATTTGATAGAAAACATTTTCAAGATATTCATTTATTTTATAGGGTATAAAAACCATAGCAATAGTTCTCCTTTCAGTTTTTCTAAATAACACTGAAAGTACCTAAATATCAATGAATTTTGCTTTGCGGAAATTTGCGGAACAATTTTTTTATAAGTTTTAAAAATTGCGGAACATTTTTCTGAACAAAATAATGGAATTTTTGAGAATTTTCCAGAATGCAAAAAAATTGTGATATTCTCTAATTTCCTTAGAAAATAGCACTTTTAAAATCTTTTGACTTTAAATTCTATTGAATTTCCTTGAAAAAGGGCAAAAAATGGTCGAGGTGGTAGCTTTTGCAAATCGCCTCAAAGTCTTTATTAGTCAATGTTTTATGATAATATTTGTATTTTAAAACATTTTTTTAAAACTCCTATTTTAGTATTAATCTAAAATTTATATATTTAATTTTAAATGTGCTTTTATGCTCTTTCCCTTTTTAAATAATCTATTACTTTTTGTGTTTCTTTTTGTTTATAGTAATTGTAAATATCTCCATAAGTATTTATTGTAGTTTCAATATTAGCATGTCCCATTAATTTTTGTAGAACTGGCAAATCTACACCTGCCTCAATACATCTAGTTGCAAATGTATGTCGTAACATATGGGTATTTACTGGCTTTGTAATTCCTGCATTTTTACATATTCTCTTAAATGCTGAATTTATTGTATTATCTACATACAATTTTTTATTTTCTTGGCAAAATAGAACTTGATTTTTATTTTCTATTTTGTTATTTAATGCATCTTTTACTATATCTTCTGTAAGTTCATTTATTTCAATATTTCTTTTACCACTTTTGGTTTTAGTTGGACCAATAATAGTGTTTTTATTTCTATCTTTTGTTAATGTTTTTGTAACTTTAATCATTTTATTATCTAAATCAATGTCATCATTATAATTTAATGCTAATACTTCGCCAATTCTCATACCAGTATATAAACAAATTAGTATGATATTTTTATAGATTGAGTTATGGCTTTCTAAATAATCTTCTAGTTGTTTTTGTTCTGTAATTGTTAGAGCAACAACATCCTTATCTTCCTTTAAGCTTTTCGGTTTTTCAATACAGTCTATACCTTCAAATAAGTTCTTTACTAAATATAGTTTATAATTTGCATATTCATACACATACTTAAGCATTCTATAATCTTTCTTTATAGTAGAATTTGACTTTACCCTTTCTTCTTGTAAAAAGTCTTCAATTTGCTTTTTTGTTACTTTTTCTATTGGTATATTTGCAAATTTATACTTTTTAATTCTTTCTAATGTTGACATATTTGTATTGTAAGCATTTGCCTTAGTTTTTCCCATTCTATATTTAGAATCTTCAATTTCTTTTGCTAAAATTGCTATTGTTTTTTCTGTTCTCTTTAATTCAATAGTTCCTCCAGACTTTTTCATTTCTAATTTGTATTTATACATTTTATCTAATGCTTCTTCTTGTGTTTTAGCTGTAAAGGATTTTCTAATTGCTTCGCTTGTTTCTATATCTTTTCCAATTGTTAAAGTTGCTTTATGTTGTTCATTAATATAAAATTTATCGCATTTATCAGCATCTTTGCATTTTTTACATTTATCACATTTGCTCATTGATTTTTTATCTTTTCTGTTTTGGCAAATGGATTTATCTTTACATTTCTTACATATAGGACATATAGGTAATTCAGAGTTCTTTTTTCTGTTTTTATTATATATGTTCCTACAGTATAACCCTTTGTATTCATTAATATTTCCTCACTTTCTAAAAATTTTCGAGGAAATACCTTGCTCATTTTTTAAATTGGTAGTATAATAATTTTACAAACATATCGAACAGGGCATTTCCTGTTTGTTTAGAAGATTTAATGTGCTAGATTAAGTCTTCTTTCTTTTTATTCTGCCATAATTCTTTTATGGCTTAAAAATTCATTTAGGCAATCTGCTTTTATCCAAAACTTCCTGCCTATTTTAATACTTGGAAAATCTTCTTGATGAAATTACTGTAAGCATTTTTGTTTTCCTATATGCAATAATCTGCATACATCATCTGTTGAGTATAATTTAATCTCAATTTCTTCTAAATTCTGCATAATTTTTACCTCCTCTCCTTGACAATCATTTTCCAATGTAGTATAACTATATTGTGAAAGATTTATCAAAACTTTTTAAAATTGTATATTGATTATACAATCACATTTTATATTTGTCAACATATTTTAAAAATAAATTAAAAATATTTCACATTTAACTTTAGGGGGATTAAAAAATGCGAAAATTACCTCAATATTCCTTTAACGAGGGATTTTACATATGGTTTGATGTCGATTCTAAAGAAGAATACTATTCAACACCTGTATATATGTATAAAACTGATTTTAATGATGATTTAGAAAATCATAAAAGAAGAATCGTTCAAGAAAAAGATTTTTATAAAAAGAAACCAAGTAAAAAAGATTCAGCACCAAAACATCCAGCTACTATTCTTTACCCATTTGCTGAACAGTTTGGAAGATTTTTAATCAGTTTATTAAATGCAGACTTTTCAAGTTTTAATACTGCTTATGATACATTTTTCTATTTGTATGGATTCGAATTATTAAAAGAATATACACCAGATAAAGAATTAATGAATATATATTCAACAGAAGAAGAACTAATAAAAATAATGAAAATGGTATATGAGAACAGTTATGGATATTTAACAGATATACAATATAATTTTAGAAGATGTGTAGATTTCATATATAATCTAAATGGAAATGAAGAATTAAAAGACTGTAAACCAACTTCAAAATTGACAGCTTCATTAGTTACTCATCATAACGATGTTTATACATATTCAAGCAATATAGAGGTTATTTTAGATACATATTCAGATAAATACTTAAAATATGGTAATCAAACAATAGAAAAATTAACTAGAGAACTAGATAAAAATGACTCTTTTATAAAAATGACTAATGTATATACAAGTGAAAAATTAAGTAATATTGCTTTTGTAGTATTAGAGCAATTTGTAAAAAACTCTAATTTACCAATAAAAAAATGTCAATATTGCAATAGATACTTTATTCCAGCAATTAGGCAGGATGAATTATACTGTGATTTACCAAACGAAGATGTAAAACTTTGTAGAGAAAAAGGAGCAAAACAAACATATAAAAAAAACCTAGAAAAAATTCCTGCTTTACTAGAATATAGAAAAGCATATCAAAAGAAATTTATGGAAGTTGCTAGAAGTGATAATAACAAAAAATTGAAAAAAGATTTTGACAGTTGGAAGAAAATTGCACAAGGTAAAATAAAAGATTATAAACAAGGAAAAGTTACAGAAGATGAGTTGTATAAATGGATGATAGATAATAAGTAGTAAATGGGAGATATAGCATATGGAACAATCAAATAATGAACTTGTAGAAGCTATAAATAAAATAGAAGAAATAGCAAAACCTGCAACACAAGCAATTCAATATATATCGGAGTACACTAAAAAATTAAGTGAACAGATAAAAAGAGCGTTTAATCAATTTGATTTTTCAAAGGTTTATGACAATTTAATGGCTCCAATGAAACAATTGGCATTACAAATTGAAGAGGTAAAAAAGGATCCAGATAGCATAATGAATTATTTGTCATATGTAAAATATCTAGCAAAATATTTTTGGGCAATGCCATACAACATTGATACATCTGAATTAAAAATGATATTTGAAAATGTAAGTTCTGAAAAAGAATTTGACGATTATATGAAAAAATATTTTAATAAACGCCGAATGCAAAATCTTTTTTATGACATAAAGCTAAAAATAAATAGAAAACACATTATTATTTTTAGGCAGATTGAACAAAGTTTTTATAATAGGCAATACTCTTTAATTAATAATGCTATTATTTCCATTATAGATGACGAGTTAACCTATTATATAGCTGATAAAAAGCAAACTAAACGTACAGATATTTTTCTTCCTATAATAGAACTATTTAAAGAAAAAAGTATAGGGGAATGTAATTTTTTGGATTTATTTTATTTAGAAATGTTAAATAGTAATTTAAATATATTATTTGATAATGTTAATTTTAATAATATTGTAATTAATAATAATAAAGCTATTAGAAGACATGCTACTCAACATGGTAAAAAGTATTCTAATCAAAAAATAGTATCTATAATGTTATTAAATACACTATACAATTTGTTATATATAAAAGATGATATGAAGATCTATAGAGGAAAATTGAAAATAAAAAAGGAAAAGGATGGAAGTAGACATTATATTTTATAAAATAGACAGAAAAGTAGGTGATTAAGATAAAACGAAGACTTAATATATTTATAGATGAAAGTGGAGACTTTGGATTTGTAGCTGGTAGTTCAGAACTATATGCAGTATCTTTTACAATACACGAAAGCGATAATTCCATAACAAATGAATTGCAATATTTAAATTATAGTTTAAATAAGCAAAACTATAATGGAATGTTGCATTTGGCTTATTTAATAGCAAAAAGAGATGACTATTCTTCATTTAATTTAGAACAAAGACAGAAAATATTTTGGACAATCTTTAATTTTGCGAGAAAAGTACCTGTAAAATTAAAAACAATAATATTAGATAAAAGATATATGAATAGCAAAAGTCAATTAAATAAAGCTATATCCATTGAAATAAATAAATTAATAAAAGAAAATCAAAGTTATTTTGATTCTTTTGAAAAAATCGTTATCTATTATGATAATGGACAAGAAACTTTAGCAACAATACTTGATATTGTTTTTGCTACTAATAAAAGGGTTGAAAGAAGAATCGAATTTGATCACACTAAAAAAAGACTTTTCCAAGTATCTGATATGCTAACATTTATTGATAAATTAGATTACAAATTTCATAATAATATACCATTTACTAAAGCAGAAAAATATTTCTTTACAAATAAAGAAATTGAATACATAAAAAGAAAATTAAAAAATAAGAGATTATAAAAAGCCATTCGTTTGAATGGCTTTTTGCGACGACTACCGTCAGCACGGGTCAGGTCCTACTTAAGCTAAAACTATTTCAGACCCAGTAAATAATATTA
>CAPNAQ010000115.1 GCA_948663505.1 uncultured Clostridia bacterium
ATATACTATTATTAATATATTATTAATTGCAGGAGGTTATTATGGTTTCTGTTAATTTATTTAGTGAAAACTCTAAAGAATTAGAAAGCTTTTTAAATTCATTTTATAATTCATCTTTTAATATGGAAAATCATTTAAGTTGGAAACATGAATATTCTAATCCAATTGAAATTACTGATATTATTGGCAGTTTTATTGATAATTTTGATAATTTTAAAATTATGATGTGGGTTTGTTTAGATAAAGGTCTATATGTTCATGTTACTGAAGAAAATGCAAATGATTTAATTAAATATATATATGAAAGATTCCCATATTAATAAAAGTTCAATATCAATTATGATATTAAACTTTTAGCTTTAACTTTGTATTTCTGTATTATCAGTTTCTACTTCAACATGTTCAACTGTTTCATCATCTTTCAAATCAACATCAGATTCAACTTCTACTGTTTTTTCTAAATTTGTTTTCTGCTTCTCATCATTATAACTCTTATTTTCATTATTTTGATTAATTTGACTATTATTATCTTCTGTTCTGTCATTATCCTCATTATTACTATTTTGATTTTTAATCACTTCAACTTCTTTTGCTAATTCTTCTTCATCTTGTTTTGCTCCACAATTTGGGCAAAATTTAACATTTATTTCAATTTTTGTATAACAGTTTTTACATTGTTTTTTATCTTTTAATTCTAAACATTCTTTTTGCATAGATTCAATTTCATCACTTATAACATCTATTTTTGTACAATGTTCTTCTAAATCATTTTTTATATCATAATCTTTTTCTCTAATATGATGTTCATAAACTTCTTTTCCTATTTCAATGTAAATATCATTAATTTGTGATTTTAGCTCATTCATTTTCATTTTTAATTTTGCTTCTTTTGCTAATTTTCCAGTTTTATCCGCTGTTACTTTATATGCTTCACTTGCTTTTTGACCTAATTTATCGAAAAAATCCATAAAAAATTCATTCCCTTCTTTATTATAATATAGTATTACTACTTATTATTTCTTTTTTATGCAAATTTATTCTTCTTTTTTATTTCTTGTCATCAAATTTTTAACAGCTTCTTTTGGTTCTAAATTTTCATATAAAACCTTATAAACAGTTTCAACAATTGGCATTTCTATATTATGTATATTAGAAAGTTGATATGCAACTTCAATATTATCTATACTTTCAATTACCATCCCGACTTCTTTTTTAGTTTCTTCTAAAGACTTTCCTTGACCTATTAATTTTCCTGCCTGTCTATTTCTACTATGTTCACTTAAACATGTTACTATTAAATCTCCTAATCCTGTTAAACCATAAAATGTATCATATTTTCCACCAAGTTGCACACCTAATCTAGAAATTTCTTTAAGTCCTCTTGTAATTAATGCCGCATAACTATTATCTCCTAGCCCTATCTCAGTTGCAACACCAGCACAAAATGCAATAATATTTTTTAATGCTCCACCTAATTCAACACCTTTTACATCATATGATTTATAAATTCTCATTTTTTCTGACATAAATGTATCTTGTATCAATTGTAAAATTTGTTCATCTTCTGAAGCTATAACTAATGCTGTAGGTATTAGTTTTGATACTTCTTCAGCATGGCTTGGTCCTGATAAAACACCTACTTTTGCTTCAGGCATTTCCTCTTTTATAACTTCATCAAGTGTTTTTAATGTGTCTTTTTCAAATCCTTTTGAACATATTATTATTGGTTTATTGCCTACATACTTTTTATATTGCTTAAATGTATTTCTAGTAAATGCAGATGGTGTAACATGTAAAATAAAATCTGCATCTTTTATTACTTCTTCATAACTTATTGAACAGTATATGTTATTTGGTAGTTGTATTTTAGGTAAAAATTTGCATTTTTTTTCATTATTTATTAAATCTCTTTCTTCTTCTGCAAAAGACCAAATTTTCACTTTATTTCCAATATTTGCCAAGTATGTTGCTAATGCTACTCCCCAACTTCCACTTCCTATTATTGCTATGTTTTTCACAATTATTCATCTCTCCGTTCTTCATATATTTTGAATATTATTTTTTGCTAAAGCTTATTTTATTTTCATTTCCTTCTAGCATTCTTTTTATATTACTCCTATGATTATATAACACAATTATCGCTAATATTACACTATATATAAAATATACATTTCCACTTTTTCCTTCTGTTAAAACAGTATAGTGTTCATTAATAAATAAAGTCAATACTGGAAATAATACTGCAGCTGTACATGAACCTAATGATACCATTCTTGTTAATGCCATTAAAACTAAAGCAAAAATCAAACATATTAAACCTATTTGCCAATTACTCATAAGCAAAACACCTAATGATGTTGCAACACCTTTTCCACCCTTAAATCCAAAAAATATTGGGAAAGTATGTCCAATTATAACTGCAATTCCTGCAATCTGCAATAATAATTCTTTGTCTAAATTTTTTATTATATTTCCTGCTATTATTGCAATTATTATTGATATAACTCCTTTTAAAATGTCACAAATTAATGTAATAATCGCTGCTTTTTTTCCTACTGAACGTAACATATTTGTTGTTCCAGCATTTCCACTTCCTTTTTCTCTAACATCAAATCCTGCCATTTTTTTACTTAATATTACTGAAAAATTCACACTTCCTATTAAATATGATATTATCGCCATTATTATATATGTAGCCATTTTAAATTCCTCCATTTCGTTTTTTATTAATGTCCAAATAAGGACATTATTTTTCAATTTTTTCTCTTGCTATAAGTCTAACAGGAGTCCCCTCTAATCCAAATTCTTTTCTTATTTGATTTACTAAATATCTTTGATATGAAAAGTGAAATAGTTCTTTATTATTAATGAAAATAACAAATGTTGGTGGTTTTGTTGTAGCTTGTGTTCCATAATAAATTTTAAGTCTTTTTCCTTTGTCTGTTGGTGGTTGTGTTATTGCTATTGCTTCATTTATTACTTGATTTAATACTGATGTTGATACTCTCATTGCATTTTGATTTGCTACATTATTTATCATATCAAATAATTTATCTACTCTTTGTCCTGTCTTTGCTGATATGAATATTATTGGTGCATATGTTAAATATGATAACTTATTATATACTTCTTTTTTATATTTTTCTAATGTTCCTGTTGTTTTTTCATATTCGTCCCATTTATTTACTACTATTATTATTCCTTTTCCAGCTTCATGTGCTTCTCCTGCAATCTTTGCGTCTTGTTCAGTTACTCCATCATTTGCGTCTATCATCACTAAACATACATCTGCCCTTTCTACTGCTAATAGACTTCTCATTACACTAAATTTTTCGATTGATTCATTTACTTTACTTTTCTTTCTTATTCCTGCTGTATCTATTAATATATATTTTCCATGTTTATTTTCAAAAGGTGTATCTATTGCATCTCTAGTTGTTCCTGCTATATTACTTACTATAGTTCTATTTTCTCCTAATATTTTATTTATTAATGATGATTTTCCTACATTTGGTTTTCCTATTACTGCTACTTTAATAGTATCTTCTTCATCTTCTGATTCTCCTTTTTCAGGGAAATGCTCATATACAGCGTCTAATACATCTCCTAAACCTAATGCATTTGTTGCAGATATTGGCATTGGATCTCCAATTCCTAAATTGTAAAATTCATATATGTTTTCTTTGTCTTTCTCGTAATTGTCTGCTTTATTACATACTAATACTATTGGTTTTCCTGATTTTTTTAACATTATTGATATTTCTTTATCTGCTGCTGTTACTCCTTGTCTTATGTCTGTTAAAAATATTATTACATCTGCCATTCCTATTGCTAAGTTTGCTTGTTCTCGCATTTGTGATAATATTATATCCTCTGAATCAGGTTCTATTCCTCCTGTATCTACTAATGTAAATTTTCTTCCTCTCCAATTTGTTTCTGCATATATTCTATCTCTTGTTACTCCTGGTGTGTCCTGAACTATTGATATTCTGCTTCCTGCTATATAGTTAAAAAATGTTGATTTTCCTACATTTGGTTTTCCTATTATTGCTACTATTGGCTTTGACATATTCTAATTTCGCCTCTTTTCTTCTTTGTTTTATATTTTACAATACTAAATAAAAAAAAGCAAGAAAATATTGCTTTTTTGTCCTATCATTTGCAATATCATTAAAATTTTGAATAAAAAATTGACAAACATATAACAAAGATATATTATATATCTAAAACAAATCGGAAAGCTATCAAATTTGTAGTATGTTATTTAACACTATAAATTTTAATTAATAAAAAATTATAAAATACTAAGCTTTCCTTATATAAAAAATTAGAGCAATATTGCTCAAATGGAGGTTTATTTATGAAAAAAAATAAAACAAAAATTATTACAACAATATTATTAATAATTTTATTATTATCAACAACACTTGTATATGCAGAAAATGAAACATCTAATACCACAGCAGGTGAAAATGGAATAGTTACAACAGATGATGTGCAATTAATTAATGAAAATACAGCAACACCCGACAAAATTCAAGGAAATAATTATAAAAGTAGTGATGACTATATTTTTGGCGAAGATGTAACTATAGATTATTTAGTTGATGGAAATATATTTGTGTGTGCAAAAAATGTTACAATCAAATCTCAAATAGGAGGAGACGCCTTTATAATAGCAGAAAATATCACTATAGAAGAAGAAGCTTATGTTTTTAGTAATGTTTTTGCATTAGCAAAGTCAATTGAAGTAAAAGGAGTAATATATGACATATACAGTTGTTCAGAAAAGCTAACAATTTCAGGAGGACATATATATAGAGATATGAAAGCAGCTTGTAGAGACTTTAATTTTAGTGGAACTATAGGTAGAAATGGTTATCTATCATGCGAAAATATGAATTTTAACACTGATGAAAATTCTAAAAGTATGATATATGGAGATTTAAATTACACTTCATCTTCTGAAAAAACTATACCTGAAAATATTGTAACAGGTGAAGTAAAATTTACACAAGAAAACTTAAGTGAAGAATTAACAATTACTGAAATAATTTCAAATTATATTCTAAGTTTAGGTGAATTTTTAGTATTTGCTTCTATAATATGGTTATTATGTTTATGGTTAGCTCCTAAATTTTTAAGCTATTCTAATAATTATGTTGGTAAATCTTCTTTAAAAGTTTTATGTATTGGTTTACTTGGATTGATTGCTATTCCTATTATTTGTATAATATTAATTTTATTAGACTTAACAAGTAGTATTTCATTAATTTTATTAGCATTATATATTATAGGAATTGCACTTGCTAAATCAATATTTACAATAGTTGCAAATAACTACATTTGTAGTAAATTAAATCTTACTAAAAACATTCAAATTTTTGGAATGCTAGTTATCTCTGAAATAGTTGTTTGGATTTTAACAAATTTACCTTTTGTAGGAGATGTTATTTCTTTTATAGTTTGCATTTTAGGACTTGGAATTTTAATAAGTTCAATTATTTCTAAAAAAGATACAAAACCAGTAGAAATAGCTAAAAATTAATTTAATTATTTTACGCAAATTTCATTGTTTTTTTGATATAATGTGCTATAATATTTTTATATTTTACAAGGAGTACTGTTTAATAATGAAAAAAA
>CAPNAQ010000116.1 GCA_948663505.1 uncultured Clostridia bacterium
TTTTTAATTCATAACTTATATATATTTTTATGATTAATATTATTATTTAATATAAAGCCATATTGAATCTAAGTTCAATATGGCTAATTTTTTGGAATTTAAAATGCCTGAACTTTTGAATTTAAATAATAGATTTTATCATCTTGTTTATCTAATCTATCCTCAATTGAATCTAATCTTTTATTGATTGAACTAAATCTATCCTCATGTGATGTTACTATATCTAATAGTAATTGTAGTTTACTTCCATGTTCTTGTTCAATTACAGCTACTGCCTGACTTAACTTTCTTAATTCATAGTTAGTCTCTTTTAGTCCTTCTTCTAAGTCTTCTACTCTTATTAATAAGTTTTCTTGAACTTTCGTTAATCTTTCTTGACCTTTTATTAATCCTTCTTGGCCTTTTTCCAAACATTCTAACCTTACTAATAAGTTTTCTTGACCTTTTACTAATCCCAATAATAAATTATCTCTTTCTTCTTGTGTCATATTTCCACCTCCGTTCTAACTTAATTCAGTTTTTGGAAACTGTGGTATTATTATATAATATGCATTTATCTGTGTCAATAAAAATATAATTTAAGTTTCAGTTTTTTATAACTATAAAATTAATTATAAAAAAAGTGAACTTAAAAAATATAATACAAAAAAAAGATCTTCTAAGTATTAATTTTACTTAGAAAATCTTTATTTTTATATTACAAAAGTTTTATTTTATAATACATATTTTTTAATTAAAGCAATACCACCTGCAAGAGTTATTAATACTGTAAATCCTAATATGAAGTATATTCTTACTTGTCCTGTTTTTATTGCTAACATTACTGGTGCATCATCTATATCGTCTTCGCCTTCTTTTTTATTGTCTGGTGTTGAATCTATATCTGGTGCCTTTTTATCATTATAATCTTCTGATATTTCAGCAATATTAACTTTTAATCCCATATTGTCTGAATTGTTTATCCATGTTAGTGTAACTTCAACATCTGCATATTCTCCTGGTTGTAATAATGTATTTTCTAGTAGTCTTGTTGATATTACATTATTGCCTTCGTCTGTCCATCCCTTGTTGTCTTCTGCTACAAATTTTAGTCCTTGTGGTACATAGTCTGTTATTTCTTTCGCATATCCTGCTATGTTTCCTTCATTTGTTATTCTAATTGAGTATTTGAATTTTACTATTACATCTTTTACATTTTTTCTATGTATTTCAACTTTTACTACATCTTCAGGGTCATCTTCTGGTTTATGTCCTGTTTGTGTTATTGTTTCCTTTCCATTTTCTATAACTATTGCTTGTGTTACCCATTTTCTTAATGCTAAGTCAAAGTATCTTAATTTGATATATTCTTTGTCTTGGTCATCTTCTCCTTCATTCCATTCATCTGGTATTGAATCTATATCATCTATTGGTTCATTTTTTCCATCTCTATCTTCTGATATCTGTGCTGAATTTATTATTATCCTATCTGATGTTGCTGGTTCTATTACTTTAAATGCTACTTTTACATCTGCATAATCAGGATTTGTTTCTGATATCTCTTTATTACCATCAAATGCTTTTAATAATGCAGGATTTTCTTCTTTTTCATCCTCTTTTGCTCTTTCTGCTCCTTGTTCAAATGATAAGTAATCTGTTTTTATTTTTACTGCTTCAGATATTTGTGTTGTTTCTTTTCCTTCTTTATCATACATTACCCATCTATATTCTTTATTTAATTCATTTTCAGGTAAGTATTCTAATCCTTCAGGAATATCGTCTGTTATTTCTGATGCATATCCATCTACTTCCCCTTCATTATATACTCTTATTGTATATGTTACTATATCACTATTTAATACTTCTACGGGTTCCTTTGTATGTTTATATGTTATTTGATTGTTTTCTTTATCATATTCTATTTGTGGTATCCTTGATGTTACTTCTTCATCATTTACACCTGTTATAAATTTTCTTAATGCTAAATCAAATGGTCTTATTATAAGTTTTTCAAAGTCATCATCATCTTGTTGTCCTGGTATATAGCTTTCTTTTTCATCACTTTTATATGATGGTAATTCTTCATCTTTTGGTAATTTTATATTATTTTGTTCTGAATCTCTATCTACAACACTATTTTTGTTTTCATCTTTATAAATAGATATTTCAGCTATATTTGTTATTTCCTCTGATGTTTTTGCTTCTGATTTTACTTTGCATAATATTGGCACTTCTTTATATGATAACACTATTTCATTATTATTATTTGTTGTTGCTTTTTCTATTATGTGTTTGTCTAAATATGCTGTTGTTACTGTTCTTCCATCTTTTGATACTGTCCATCCATATGTTTTGTTGAATTCTCCATCAACATATTCTAAATATGGTGGTAAGTAGTCTGTTATTTGTGCTGCATATCCATCAAGTTCACCCTCATTATATGCTCTTAACATATATACAACATAATCTCCAACTTTAACTTCTACTGGTTCTTTTGTATGGTTATATGTTGCTGTTGTTATTAGCTTTCCATTTTCATCTAATGTGTTTAATTTTGATGTGTCTACTTGTGGTTCTCTTGCATATTTTCCATCTTCATTTAATAATTTTCTATCTATAGAAATATTATTTAAACTTGTTTCTTCTTTATTTCCTACTGATATTACAAATTTTCTTAATGCTATATCAAATACTTTTAATATTACATTATCATAATCTTCGTCATCTTCATATTTTACCCAGTTATCTGTATTTGAGTCTCTATCATTTACAGTATTTCCTTTACTGTCTGTATCTTCAGTTATTGCTGCTTCATTTCTTATTATTACTCCTGTTTGATTTTCTGCAACTACTTTCATCATTACAGATATTTCTTTGTAATCTGGGTTTTTGTCATCTATTGTATTTGTATATTTTTTTGATGAATCAAATGCTTTTATTAAGTTTGCTTCATCTGTTGCTATTTCTGCACCTTTTCCTTTTGCTAAATAGTCTGTTGTTATCATTTCAACTTTACTTGTTTGTGTGTTTACTGTTTTTATGTCCCATATTCCTTGGTTATATTTTATAGCGTCTTTTTCAGCTTGTGTTAATGTTGTGTCTGAGTCTAATTCACTTCCTGTTTTTTCAGACCATAAAAATTCTAATCCTTCTGGTATATCTTCTGAAATCTCTGATGCATATCCATCTATGTCACCTTCATTGTATACTCTTAATGTGTATTTTACTATATCTCCTTGTTTTACTGCAACTGGTTCTTTATCTAATTTGTAATCTGCAGTTGTTGCTGTTCCATTTGCTAATTTTGTTATATCTACTCCTATTATTCTTTCAGGAACTTTATTTCCATTTACTTCTACTATTCTTTTTACTAATTTTAAATCAAATTGATAGTTTTTAACTTCAACATAGATGTTTCCTTCACTATTTAAGTATACTTTTACATCTCCTTCTTTTTCAGAAGTTATATCTTTTCCATTTTCATCAGTAACTTTGTATGTTACTTCTTTTACTTTATATTCGCTATTTTCCTTTATTTTTGTTACTGTTACTGTTATTATTCCATCAAATTTGCAATATTTATCTGGTGCAACTGTCTCTTTTATTGTATATGTATCTTGTATTTCTACATTGTCTGATGTTATTTTTACATCTGTTGCTACTTGTAATTGTCCTGTTACTGTTTTTATTTCTCCATTTACTTCAAATGTTGCTTGACTATTTAATTGTTTTCCATCTGCGTCTTGTTTTACTAATACTAAATTATATTTACCTTCAATTTCTTTTTCTAATTTTAATTTTTCAAAGTCATCATCATCTTGTTGTCCTCTATAATATTCATCTGGATCTGCTAAATCTGCTTTATTATCATTTCCTGTATAATTTGCCATATTGTCTTTATTAACATTTGGTACTGTAGATGGTTCAGAATCTCTATCTTTTCCAATTTCATTTGTTATTGTTTCTTTCTTTACTGCATCATATTCTTCTGCTATCCATGCAACATTTGTTAATATTTTTTCACTACTTGTACTTGCTTTTTCTGTTACTATACATTCTATTTCTATTGTTTCTGATTGTAAATTGCCTTCTGTATATGCTTCAAGATTTGCTTCATTACCCTCGCTTCTAGTTATTGTTAATGTATTTGTTGTTTCATTATAGTTTGTTTCAAATCCTTCTGTATTTATTTTACTAAATGTCAACCCTGTTGGTAATTGGTCTACTATTTTTGTTGCTCTTCCTGCTTTATCTCCTTCATTATATATTGTTAAATTATATGTAACTACATCTCCTGTTTTTACTATTACAGGATCTTTTTTATGTTTATATGTTGCTGTTGTTCCTTCTGTTAATGTACTTAAATCTATATTTGGTATTCTTGAATTATTTCCTGTTAGTGTCTCTTCTCCAACTTTTGTTATGTATTTTCTTAATGCTAAGTCAAATACTTTTACATCTGGTGTTCTTTCTATTTCTATTATTGGTTGTGTACTATTTGCATCTGATGGATTTTGTGTTGTATATAATGTAACTGTTGTTCTTGATTCAGCTGTTCCATTTTCATATGCTGACGCATTTTGATTAGCTGTGTTTATTAAGTAATTATATAATAAAACTGCTTGACTTTGTCTAGCTAATCCTGCTCCAACTTTATCTCCATTTTCATCAAATCTTAAATCATAATCAGATAAACTTGTATAGCCATCACCTGCTTGTTGTCTTTCTAATGTATTGTAAAATAACCATGATGTTTTATTTATATTTTCATCAGGTTTATTTACATTATCAAATAGTGGATTTTCATGATTTGTATAATACCAAATTGCAGATTGTTGAACTACTTCTATATCACTATCTGTTAAAAGATAATCTCTTAAATTATTTTCTAAATAATACTCTACATCTATTCCTGCATTTTCTAATAGTTCATTTTTTTCTTCATCTGTTGTTATTCCTTTTAAGTATAACAAATCAGTTAATGCCAATATATTATTATAATATCCTCCATTAACTATACTTTGTAATACTGTACTTCCTGATGATAATAATTCCTCTTTTTCTGTTTTTAAATTATATGATCTATTATATGTAGCTATATCTCCAGTATTTTGAAATCCTACTCCAGCTTTCACACAATAAAAGTTACCTACAGTTCCAGGATCATTATCAGTTTTATCACTACTATTATATCTCTTTATTTGCCATATTATTGCACCTTTTGTTGCTTCTGTTCCATTTGCATTTGGATCCATTATACCATAAGCCATATTATCTGGAGTTGTTCCACTTCTAAATTCATTTACTCCAAAGTATATCGGTGTAGTAAGATTTGTTACAGCTTTTACTTTACTTGGTATAACCATTGCTATAATTATAAAAATTATACTCAAAATTGCTAAAGTTACTTTTCTCTCTTTCATTAAAATCTTCTCCTTCTTTTTTTATATCTCTAATTATATTTTATTTTATATATCTTTTGAAGTCAATAGCTTTTTTTTCCAGCTATTTTTACTTATTCTTTACATCTTCTTTTGTCCTACGGAAATGCATTTTAATATATTCCGTTTTTATATTTCTTCTCCTTTACAATTATATTACATTT
>CAPNAQ010000117.1 GCA_948663505.1 uncultured Clostridia bacterium
TATATACTGCAGATATAGTATCTACAATTTGCCTTTTTTTATTCTTTTTTAAATCCAAAAAATTCATAGTTTTATGTGCGGCAACAGTTGTTAATCTTTCATCTACTGATATAATATTCAATTTATTAAATTTGCATTTTAATTTATGTATAAATTGTTCTGTAAGTTCTGCTCTAGTTGATTTTTCTCCTTTTAAATTTAATGGCATTCCTACAACTAAAGTATCAACTTCATATTCTGATAAAATTTCTTCTAATCTTTTTAAAACTATTTTATCAGATCCGTTTCTTTGTATTGTTTCTAATCCTTGTGCTGTAATGTTTAGTGCATCTGTAATTGCTATTCCAACTCTTGAATCACCATAATCTATTCCTAATTTTCTCATTTTATATTCTGTCCTTATTTGCTTTTATTCTTCTAAATCAATATATTTTTTTACCATCTTTTCTAGTAATTCATCTCTTTCTATTGATCTAATTTTATTTCTTGCATTATTATGACTTGTAATATATGTTGGATCTCCTGATAAAATATATCCTACTATTTGGTTTATCGGATTATATCCCTTTTCTGTTAAAGCTTGATACACATCTTTTAATATTTCTTTTGTTCTTGTATTTTCTTCTCTTTCTACTTGAAAATTCATAGTTTTATCTAAATCCATATTTTCCTCACTTTCAATTCGTTCAAATCATTCCAAATTTTTTAAGTTTTTCGCTTCATCTATTGTAATCTAAATTTTAAATTCCTAAGTTATATATTTGTTATATCATTTTCTTTTTTACCTGCATTATCCAAATATTCTTCCAATTTCTTTAATACTTCTTCTATACCTGTGCCTTTATAATATGTTGATATCGCAAAGTTTAATTTAGGAAATGCTACCATTTTTTCATCATCTTCTAATGAAATTCCTGTTTTTTCTATCTTTTCTTTTAAATCATTAATAAATTCTGCTACTGCTTTTACTTCTATTCCAGAAAATACAATTACAAATTTAGGTCCCATATATCTTATAAATATATATTGCTCAGAAATATTCCTTTTTATATAATCACTAATTTCAGTTATAACATTGTTTCCTAGCTCTCTTGAATATGTTTTATTTATTTCTTCTAAATTTGTTATTCTAAACATTGCTATTGTTGATGTTGTAAATTGATCTATTACTTTTCTTCCTTCTCCATATAAATATTCTTCAGAATATAAGCCTGAATACAAGTCCTTTCTAACAATTGATTCTAGTGTTTTTTGATGTACTACTGTTTTCAATACTGATACTATATTATCTTTTATTACTTCTAATACTGTTGTATCCACATTATCAAAATCATGTGGTGTACCACTTTCTATAATCCAATATCCTATATAAACATTATCTATATATAATGGAAAGAAAATTGCTGATTTTGCTCTTCCAAATTCTGCTTGTTGATATGGTAATCTTTCTTTTTCATTATTTACAGTAACATATTTAGGGGTTGCCTGTCCTATACTATCTTTAAACATATCTACTTCATGTAGTGTTTTTAATGCATTCCAGTGTCTTTCTTCTACATTAGATGCTTTTACTTGATATTCTGCACCATTAAATACTACAATTGTAGAATATTTTATTTCATATTTTTCTATTAATATATTGTTGATTTTCTTTATTTTATCGTCTACTGTAATAGTTTCTCCTATTGCACTCATAAAATCTTGCACTACAGATAAATTATTTATTTTCTGATTGACATTTTTATATGTTTCTATTTTCTTATGTATTCTAAAATTATAAATACTTAATCCCAGAACTACTACTATTAGTATTATTACTGTTGCTATTAACACTTTTTTCCCCTTTCCTAGTTACTAAAAATCTAACTTAATATTTTCTTTTCATTTGATCTAATGTTGAATTCATGTTTGATGTAAAACTGTTATTTTGTACTTTAGGTGGTACATATCCTGATTTACTTGAAGATGTTGGATATATCATATTTGCTAATGCATTAAATATTTGTATCATATTTTTTGGATATCCTTTAATAGATACTTCACAATCTATAACACTTTGTAAATATCTTATATATACATCTTCATCAAAAGGTACTGAAATATATTTTATAGTATTTTTATCAAATAAATCTACCATAAATGACATTGATGGATCATTATATCTTGACATTCCTCCTATTATTGTTTTCTCATTTACACCTCTAAGCTTTTCTGACTTATTTAACACTATTTTTAGTTTACTTTCCTCTATTATATTTCTTGATTTTAATTCTCTTAAAAATGCTGTTAATGGTTGTATTGTTAAAATATCATATGTTTGAACTAAATATATTTCTTGAGCTTTTTCAAAATATTTTATAGGTGTATCATAGTCACAATCTATTAGTATTAATGAATGTTTTTTTACTAATGTTTCTAAAATTTTTCCTGCATTTTCCATGCCTGGTGCCTCATCTGGTAATGATGTATATATTGTTAAATTTTTATTTGCTTGTATTCCTTGTGCTGTTCCATTTAATAAATTATTTATACTATGCATTGCTGTCTGTCTTAATTGTTCTTCATTTTTTGTATATATATAATATGAATTTCTATTTTTTGTTGTATCAAATATTGCTGTATCAATTCCATTTTGTGATGTAATTTGTGCTATATTATTTATTATAAATGATGTTCCATTTTTACTAGTTCCTATAAAACATGCAACTTTTTTATCTGAAGTTAACAAACTTGTTATATCAATATCTTCATAATAAGATTGATTATTTTCTTGATAGTTTTCTAATCCTGGCAAAGTAGTAACTTCTTCAAATTTTGATGTTGTATTTTGTTCAATTCTTGATAAATTTGATGTATTTATTGTATCTTCTTCAAATCCTGGTAAAATTGTTGCCTCTTCATCATCTGGTATATCATTAAGTCCTGGTAAAATCATTTCTTCATCATATTGATTATCATAACTATTTTGACTATTTATAGAACCTTGATTACTTAAATCATTTATATTATTAAAATTATTCTGATTATTCAGATTTTGTTCATTTTCTTCATTATTAAAACCTGGTAAAATTACTGCGTCAAAATTTTCTTCAGGTAATGGATTCTTTCTTGGTCTTCCTCTTCTTTTTGGTGTTGCTGGTGCAACATTAATACTTTCTTCAGGTAATGGAGTTTTTCTTGGTCTTCCTCTTCTTTTTGGTGCTACTACTATTTCTTCTGCTTTTTGTTCATTTGCTTGTACTTGTTGTGTATTTTGGATTTTATTTGTTTCTTTTCCTATTGTTTGCACTTCTTTTATATTTTGTGTTCCTTGTATTGTGTGTTGGATTTCTTGCTCAGTTTGTACTTCTGAATTATTTTTAGATAACTTTTTTGCACTATTCATATTTACAGATGATGGTACAACTACAGGTCTTGATAATACTACTTCCTTTTTTGAACTTTTTAACAATTTTTCACTTGTTCCTTCTATTTCTCGTTTTGATGGAACTCTATCTCCTCTTAATGAATCTGATACTTTGCTATTAAATGCCATTATTTGTTGATATTTTGGTGATTTTTCTTCTAGTACTGCTCTTACATTTAATGGTAAAAATTTGCTTATTATTTTTAATTGTATATCATTATATTGTGATGCAATATTATTAAAACTTTCAACATATTTATTTTCATCTTTTCCTAATCTTTTATAATGTGCTAATATATTTTGAATTTCTACCTCACTTACATCATTTTCATTTTCAGCTTGATATGTTACATCTTCTGAGTCTATATTATAATATATTTTTGCTTCTTTTTTTGATCTTGGTTTATTTAATAATTGACATACTTTCTCAACACTTCTATCATTTCCAATTAATCCATCATAAATTCCTATGCCAAATAATTTTACCAACATTTGCTCGCCTTTTTCTCTTCTATCTGCACATATTAATATTATTGGAATATCCTCACCTTTCAAATTAGATGCTTCATCACTTATTCCATCTAATTTGTCAAATATAAATTTGTCTATTTGCTCAAATTGTGTATGTGTAAAAGCTTCTAATTCCTCACTTATTACTATTCGATCATAGTTTTTGTCCTTTTGCAACTCTTTTAATATTGCATTAAAGTAATATACATTTTTATATGATATTATCTCTTTGTATTCTTTTTGGTATCTTTTTACTATTGATTCAGATATTTCTTCATTATTTACTGCAAATAAAACTTTCATAGACTTTCCTCCGTTATAAACATATAAATTTTTTTAGATTTTTATCTTCCAAATTTTACAAACATTGCAAATGCTAAAGGTAACACTTGACATATTATTAATATTGTAACAAATGTTACTATTAATCCCATACCTGTTTCTAATGTATCTAATTTTCTTATACCTATTATGTACTTATGTATTGCACCTATTGCTATTCCTAAAAAGCAAAATGGTATACTATATATTCTTACTATATTTAGTATATATGCTACTAGTCCATATGTATCTGAACCATATTTTTTTTGATAGTCTTGTAATGATTTTTCCTGTGTTTCTTTTATTTCTACTAGCTTACTTTCTGTTTGTTCATCAATTGCTGCATCTGTTGCTTGTGTTCTACTTGTAAAAGCAAATATTCCTAATATTACTGTTATTATTGTGATTATTATTACTATTTTTTTCATAATTTCTCCCTTCGTTATGTTTTATTCTTATATAATCATCCAAAATTTCTTTCAATGTATTCTTTTTTTCTAATATTCTTATACCTTTATATAATACAATAAGTTTATAAAAATATCAAGGAAATTTACAAAAAAATAATATTAAGTAATTCTTCTTTTATATTTCTCCAGTCATTACTCAAATTTATAGTTTGAATCTGTAATATAGCCCTTTTAGCTACTCCATTACTGACAACATCTATATTATACTTTTCAGATATTTCTTTTTCACTATATGGCATTGGATATAATAACATTCCTATTAGCTCATTATCTGTATTGATATTATTCATATATGCATTTATTTGATATAGATTGCCAGAAATCAAAGATTTTTTATCTTCTTGACCATAATAACTTTTCTTTAGATAATCTGCATAATATTTAGTATCTATTATAATTGTTTTTTTACTGTGTATTGCATATAAAACTATATCCATTCTCATTGAAGGTAAAATGTTTTGTGGTCCATTTTCTAAATTCCAATCTAAATGTTGTTGGTAATATACCTTATATTCATTTTTTAATTCTATATCATAAAATTTATATATAAATAGTTCAAATATCAATTCCATTTTCTTGTCATCATCTAATATATTTATAAATTTATATTTTCCATCATCTTCAGATAACATTGTACAATCCTTAATTAATTTACATATCATTATTATAAAA
>CAPNAQ010000118.1 GCA_948663505.1 uncultured Clostridia bacterium
ATTTAAAATATTTATGTATTGGCAAATATAAAAGTTTACATTTTTGAGATTTTTCATAATATTTTATAACATTATCTTCTATTTCTTGTAATTTATTATTTTCAATTTTATTACTATAATCTTTGCACATCAAAACTCCTGCTAAATAAGTTTCAGTAATAACTTTATGTCTATATTTAATATAAGATTTATAACTTTTACCATTTTCTTTTTTCCATATTTCCATATTTTGCTTAAAACTTCTACCACCAAAAATGTTATTTCCATGAATCCTATATCCAAAAAGTGGCTCATCTATACAATATATTCCATTCATATTACTTGCTATATATGTAGAATGCCAGTCATGTGCAAATGTTTTTTCTGTAAATGGTAACATCTTCTCTTTTACTCTTTTTGTAATCATTTGACTACACCCTATAGCAATATGCCTAGAATATGGTAATATAAATTCTTTTCCACTAGATATTGGCATATTTTTATATCTCAAATAACTTTCACGTAGAACATTTCCATTCTCATCTATTTGTTTAGCATCACAATATACTAAATCTACATTTTTTTCTTTTATTATTAATAAACTTTTTTCTATTTTATTTGGATACCATATATCATCATGGTCTGAAAATGCTATATAATCTGCTGTTGACTGTTTTAGTAAAAATTCAAAACTTTTTGTGCAACCTAAGTTTTGGGGTTGTATATATAGTTTTATTCTTTTATCTTTTTTTTCGTATTCTTTTAATATCTTTCTTACTTTTTCATTTGGTGAACAGTCATCTGATATTATTAAATTAAAATTTTTATGTGTTTGATTTAATATGCTGTCTATTTGCTGTTTTAAATATTCTTCTTTTGTGTTATATGTTGTTAATAAAATATCTACTTTATCTTCCATTTTTATTCCTTTTTATTTATCCATTTTTATTTTATTCTTTTATTATTTATTTGTCAATAAAAATCTTGATAAATTTATTGCCAATTTATGCAAAGTTACAATTCACAGCTAATACTAACATTAATAGAACTTACCTATAATATAAAAATAGAAAGCGTTTGTCCTGTAAAAATTACAATGATCAAACGCCTTCTAATACTAAAAGGATCTGATATATGATCCACTTGGCAGAATTATTGTATTTTGTTCATCTTCTGTTAGTTCTTCAAGCTTTAAAATCTCATGCGCATATTCACCAATTTGCAAATCATTTTTTTCTTTAATGGAAATGGATACTGCTACTATATTCTCATTTTGTTTGTATAAAATATAGTTTTGACTTAATCCACAAAAAGTGAATCCTTTATAAATTCCTCCTCCAAAAGAAATGCCTGGATGCTCAGTATTAATAATCATAACAAGGTCTTCGTTGTCATTCAAAGTAACAACTTCGTATGAATTTTCAAATGTATAAACTTTCATTTCCCCTGAAAGATTATATTCTCCTTGTGGAATATACTGAATTGATTCCATTCGAGCTGATGATTTACAAGCACATACAGTGCCAAGCATTAAAAATACTACTACAAACATCAATTTTTTCATTGTTTTAACCCTCCTATTGTTTTGATGTTTTGGTGTTCACTTAGAACAAACCTAATATTATTATACCATAAAAAAAACTATTTTTCAACTAAAACACAGGACAAAAGTTATATTAGTATTTATTAAAAATCAAATTCACAGTTTCTTTAGCAATCATCAATTCTTCATTTGTAGGAATAACATAAACTTTAATTTTTGAATCAGGCTTAGAAATAAGTTTTTCTTCACCTCTCATATTATTTAAATCAACATCAAGTGAAACACCCATAAATTCCAACTTCTGACAAATACCTTTTCTTATATTAATTTGATTTTCACCAATACCACCAGTAAAAATAATATAATCAACACCATTCATAGCAACTGCATATTTTGCTACATAACTAGCAATAGAATAATTAAAACTCTCTACTGCCATTCTAGCATCTTCTTGACCCTCATTAGATTTATTTTCAATTTCTCTAAAATCAGGTTCTATATTTGACATTCCTGAAAGCCCTGATTTTTTATTTAGTATATCTTCCATTTCTTGTGCTGATAAATTTTCTTTTTTCATAATATATGTTATTACAGAAGGATCTAAATCTCCACTTCTTGTAACCATTGGCAAACCACCAAGTGGTGTAAGTCCCATACTTGTTTCTACTGATTTACCTCCTTGTATTGCACATATACTTGCACCTTGGCCTAAATGACAAGAAACAATCTTCATATTTTCAATTGGCTTATTTTCAATTTCAGCAAGTCTCTGAGATACATACATATGAGAAGTTCCATGTGCTCCATATTTTCTTATTCCATATTTCTGATAATATTCATATGGTATTGGATATATAAATCTCTCTTTTGATAATGTTTGATGAAATGATGTATCAAAAACTACAGCCATTGGCATATTTGGAACAATCTTTTTACATGCTTCTATTCCTAATATTGCAGCTGGATTGTGTAAAGGTGCTAACTCTCCACATTCTTTTATTCCATCTATTACTTCTTGTGTTACTAATTCTGAATGTGGATATTTTTCTGTTCCTTGTACTACCCTATGTCCTATTCCATCTATTTCATTTAGACTATTTATAACTTTATATTCTGTGTCTGTTAGTTGTTTTAATGTAAAATCAATTGCTTCTGCATGGTTATAGGCTGGTTTTTTTATTTCTATTTTTTGTCCATTAACTTTATGTGTTATAAATGCTTCATCTTCTCCTATTCTTTCATATTTACCTGATGCCATAACTTCCTCATTTTCCATATTGATTAATTGATATTTTAGTGATGAACTCCCACTATTTAAAACTAATATTTTCATTTTTACTCTCCCTTTCTCAAAAATTGCTAAAGCCAAATAATATTTTATTTATATTTACACATTTTTGCTGTTTCTCTAGCAATCATTAATTCCTCGTTAGTTGGAATTGTATAAATTTTTACTTTTGAATCTAAAGTTGATAATTCTGCCTCTTCTCCTCTAGCCTTATTTTTTTCATCATCAATCTTAATTCCTAAAAACTCAAGTTGTTCACAAATTGCTTTTCTAGAAATTGGTCCTTTTTCACCAACACCTGCAGTAAAAGTTAAAACATCTATTCCACCCATAGCAACTACACATTTTGCAATATATGAAGCTGTTAAATAATGATATATATCTAATGCAAGAATCGCACTTTTTTCACCAGCAAGCATTTCATTTTCAATATCTCTAAAGTCTACCGATATTTGTGAAATTCCATATACACCTGACTTTTTGTTTAATATATTTTCCATTTCTTGTGCTGATAAATTTTCCTTTTTCATTATATATGTTACAACAGATGGATCTAAATCTCCACTTCTTGTTCCCATTGGAATGCCTCCAAGTGGTGTAAGTCCCATACTTGTTTCTACAGATTTACCATTCTGTATTGCACACACACTTGCACCTTGTCCTAAATGACAATTTACTATTTTTAGATCTTTTATATCTTTTCCTATTATCTCTGCAACTCTATTTGCAACATATTCATGTGATGTTCCATGTGCCCCATATTTTCTTATTCCATATTTCTGATAATATTCATATGGTATTGGCAAAATATATCTTTCTTTTGGTATTGTTTGATGAAATGCTGTATCAAATACTGCTATCATTGGTATGTTTGGAGCTATTTTTTGACATGCTCTTATTCCTAATACTGCTGCTGGATTATGTAATGGAGCTAAATCACTGCATTTCTCTATTTCTGTAATAACTTCTTCTGTTATTTGTACAGGTTTTGAATATTTTTCTCCACCTTGAACAACTCTATGTCCAATTCCACTTAATTCATCTAAGCTTTTAATAATTCCATAATTTTCACTCATTAATCTTGAAAATATAAATTCTAATGCTTCTTCATGATTTTCTACATATTTTTCAAATTTACGCTTTTCTCCATTTACTTTATGAGTTAAAAATGAATTTTTTTGTCCTATTCTTTCAAAATAGCCTTTTACAAGCATTTCTTCTGTTTCCATATCAATTACTTGATATTTTAATGATGAACTTCCTGAATTTAATACTAAAATCTTCATTTTTGCTCCTCCTTCTTTTAGTTTTCAATATTATATATTGTATTTTTTCATCCATTATCTAACTTTTGACCTCTTACTTCTACTTTTGTGCTTGAACTGCTGTTATTGCTATAACTCCTGCAATATCTTTATAATCACATCCTCTTGATAAGTCATTTACTGGTTTTGCTATTCCTTGGCATAATGGTCCATATGCTTCTGCTTTTGCTAATCTTTGCACTAATTTATATCCTATATTTCCAGCATTTAAATCTGGAAATATCAAAACATTTGCCTTACCTACAATTGTACTTTTAGGTGCTTTTGATTTTGCTATTTCTGGTATTATTGCAGCATCTAATTGTAATTCTCCATCTACTTGTAATTTTGGCATTTTCTCTTTTACTAATCCTGTTGCTTTTATAACTTTCTCTGTTAATTCAGATTTTGCACTTCCATATGTTGAGTATGAAAGCATCGCAACTTTTGGTTCTTTTCCTACTAATTGTTCAAAACTTTTACTTGATGATATTGCTATTTCAGAAAGTTCTTCTGAATCTGGATTTTCATTTAATCCTGAATCTCCAAATACAAATGTTCCATTTTCTCCATATTCACAATTTGGAACAACCATTACAAAAAATGCTGAAACTAACTTTGTATCTGGTGCTGTTTTTAGAATTTGTAATGCAGGCCTTAGTGTATCTGCTGTAGAGTGAATTGCTCCTGAAACAAGTCCATCTGCTTCTGTTTCTTCATCTTTTATCATTAACATCCCAAAATATACTGGATCTAATACTAGTTCTTTTGCTTTTTCTATTGTCATTCCTTTATTTTTTCTTAACTCATACAATAGATTGACATATGTTTCATATTTTTCTGATAATTTTGGTTCTACTATTGTAGCTCCTTCTATGTCAATTTTATTTTCTTTTGCTTTTTTTTGTATTACTTCTTTGTTTCCTATTAATATTATTTTTGCATATTGCTCTTCTAATACAACTTGGGTTGCTTTTAATGTTCTTATGTCTTCTGCTTCAGGTAATACTATTGTTTTTATTTGTTGCTTTGCTCTTTTTTTTATTGATTCTATAAAATCCATATCTAGCATTACTCCCTTCTTTTTATTTTACTTGTTTTCACATAACTATAATTCTTCCTCTTGTTTATTTATTTTATTTCTAAACTTTTTCAATATACAATTTATCATTTATTGATACTATTGTGTATTTACTTAACTTCTCTATATCTTTTATT
>CAPNAQ010000119.1 GCA_948663505.1 uncultured Clostridia bacterium
TTCCTTTATAAGACAATAATATTAATATTTTATTTATTGAAGAATTTATATTCATATTTATTACCTACTTTATATTAAACCATCGCTTTAGTTCTTCTAGACTTATTGCATTTTCTATTTTATCTATATCACTTCCTCTTGAATAAGCCCAACCTAGTATTAGTCCTACCAAAAAAATTAAAAGTAATTTCATATATTGTCTCCTTTCTTTCTCTCACATTTTGCTGTAAGTTCTTTTTCTCGTCTATCTTCTATCAAAACTATGTATTCTGTCTTTTTACAGCTTTCTTTTAATTCACAATTTATACAGATGTTATCTATATAACTTTTTACTATTTCTTGCATAATTTATTTCTCCTTTGTTTTATGTATCCTTTCAAAGTGTTTTGCCGTTTTTTTCGACACTTTGAAAATTATATTTGTTTATTTATCAATGTTTTATATTGTTTTACATAATAAATAAACTCTCTATTTTTAACCTAAAACAAATTTTTTACTATCTAAAAAACTTATCTCTAAAATTTACACCATTTCCAAATATTTTATAAATATAAAAAAGAGCCTTTTACAGCTCTTTTCTTGAAAGGAAGTCTACTAAAAAACAAAAGTATGAAAAATTTAATTGTTGCTTGGACATAAGAGATAGAATTTATTTTAAAATATTAATGAAAAGTTCATAAAGAACCTAATTTCACAAATTGTTTATTTTATTTTTAGTGAAAGGCAAAATACATACATTATTAAATTTATTTAATATCTTAAAATATTTCTACCTGCAACATTAATTTACACTTTTCATACTTCCATATTATCACTTTTATAATTGTTATTCTATAACTTTTATTGTCATATTATATTTTTCGCAAATTTTATCAAACTCTTTTAATGCATATCCATGTAGTCTTGTAGTATATACATAATCGTATTTTACTTCATTAGCCACATTTGTTAAATTCTTTCCTTGTATGTACGTTTTAAATAATATATTTCTATAAGTTTTATTCTCCATGTTATCTAATATTTCTATAATTTCTACAAGTTTCTTTTCTAATTCTTGTAAAGTTGATTCATAAGTTGATGTTTCATCTATTAGTTCTGCTAAATCTTCTGCAACTTTATCATTTATTTTTGAACTTCCCTTTATGTCTCCACTATAAATAGCTGTTAATCTATTTAGTATCGCTTTTCTCTCTTCTATCTCTTGTATTCTATCTTTAAGCCATTCGCTATCTATTTTATAATCAATTAAGTCTTGTCTATTCATTTGTACCTCCTATTTTATATTACTAAAATCAAACCTGTTATTATCATAATTTCTTGTGTTATTAAAAAGTTTTATATCTTTCCATCAGCTGTTTTTCTTCATTACTTGTATAATTATCCACTGTTCCTAATTCTATATATCTTTGTAACTGTTGTTCTGTTCCTAATTTATTTGCCTTACAAATATCATTTATTGTTTCTAATAATGCTATTATTAGAAGATTACAATCTATGTCATTATTAACTTCATTTTCAAAATAATTATTGCAATCTTTTCTAAATTCTATTTTTATTCCCATTATCATCTTATCTTTTTTCATTTTCTTACACTCCTAAATTTATAAAAGTTAATATAATTATTGTAACTACTATTAAAATTGTTATATATGTTAGTTTTCTTAATAACATTGAATTACTAGATAATCCTTCTATTATTCCTAGTCCACCTACTGAAAAACAAATTAATAGTCCTATTACAAATAATATGTATAATATCATTATTCTACCTTCTTTCTAAAGTATTCTTTTATACCTTTTTCTGTTTCCCAAATTCTAGGCTTGTCATATTCATGACTTGCTCTTATTCTATCAAGTTTTAATATTTCTTCTGACATCTTATTTATCATTCTGTCCATTATAAAATTTTCATAAAGCCTATTTTGATTTTCTACGGTTAGTTTTATATTTTTATTTATTTGCTCTTCTAATTGTTTGTCTTGTTCTTCTATTATGTTTAATCCATATTCTATCTCTTTTGCTAGTGTCTCTTTTTGCATTTTATCAAATGTATAATTTTCTTTTAATAATTCTATATTTTCCTTCAATAATTCTGTTATAAAAAATTTTTCTTCTTTACTAATATTGTCCATTGTTACCTCCTAATATGTTACTCTTATCATATAAGTATGTTCAAAATCATTACGATCTATATTTAGTCTTAATTCCTTCATTTTATCTATTGTATTAATATCTACTATCATTCCAGCTCTTAAATTACCAACATGATTAGTTATTGCAAATTTAATAATATTTTCAAGCATTTTAGTATCTTTTTGAATATCTAATTGTTGTCTTAATCGATTATTTGATAATTGACATGTTAGTAATTCGTCTTGTAACTTTTTAACTTCATTATTTAATCTTTTTATTTTATTTTTTACACTCATTTATCTCTTCTCCTAAAACATTTTTTCAAATTCTTTTTTGGCTTGTTTCACTACTATTGATTTTGGTTTATTATTATTTTTAATTTGTTTTAACAAATCTATTCTTTTCAAATAGTATTGTGGTAAATGTATTCTCATATTCTCTAATTCTGGTTTGTTTTTATTCCCACAACACCAGCAAGAAACTCTGTCTAATATGTCATATAATCTAATTCCATTTTCTTTCCAGTCAAAACCTTTACTATAGCAATAATTCAAACAGTCTTTTTCTGTCATTTTCCAGTCTACAAGTGGTAATAATTTATGTATTGTTCTTTCTTTTTCAACTCTTTCAGTTTCATCTGATGCTATTTCTATGTATTCCCTATAACCTTTTCCATACTGTTTTTTTAGATATTTTTTAATTGTATTATACTTGTCCGATGTTCCCCAACGACACATTCCTCCACAAACTCCATATCCTTTTTGTATTTTTCCATTTCTTTTATGTACAGTTATGTTTAGCATTTTTTCTTTAAATGGTATTTCTGGTTTTAACTCTGTATATTTTATATTCAAGGTTTCTAACATAACTTTCACTTTATCCCTTATGTCATATATTGCTTGAAATTCCATTCCTGTATCGTAAAATATTACTTCATCTAGTTTATATCCTTTATCTATTAGCATAAATAGCATTGCCAAACTATCTTTTCCAAAACTTACACTTGCTATATAATTCATTTATCCACCTACTTTATACTCTATATTTTTAAATTGCTCTTTTGTTACTATTGTATAAGCTTTAACAGTTCCTTTTCTAACCATTTCAAATTCATACTTTTGTAAACCGATTTTGCTTAAAATAGTAAACGTTTTTCTGTGCCTTGATATTTCAATAACTAAGCATCCATTTACATAGTCTCCTGCTTCGATTAAATCTATTATGTTATCCTTATGATCTTTTATATTATCTTCATGTACTATTCCATTCATCATATTATCTTGTAACTCTTTTTTTATATCTAGTTCATAATGTAATCCATATCCACCATGTCTAGCTATAACTCTTCCTATAAATCCACTTTTAGTTCTTACATATTCATTTATCTTTATTTCACTCACTATTTATCTTTCCTCCATTTCTCATAGCCGTTTAATATAGCTTTGCAAAATTCTTCCTGTTCTTTATATTCTTCTGTTCCGGGTATATTTTCTTTTCCTAACCAAACTTTAGGTTGTTGTTTTAATGCTTTTTGATACCTTTCTGTTGCTGTTGTATATCTTAACTTTATATTCAAGTTCTCTGTATTTGACTTATAAATTTCTTCTAAATCGTGATTAGAAAACCATAATAAACTTCTATATGTTAATACTGCTAATTTTAAATTTTCTACATCTACTTGTTTGTTTTCTCTTATATCATCATAAATTTCATATAATGTTTTTTCACTCAATTAAATCACTCCTCCTAAAATATTTGCATTCTTTTATCCCTTTTTCTGTACACTCTTTTATTTTTTCTAAATTATATTTGCATTCAGCACAATTATTTTTTATTCGTTTGCATTTAGCACATAAACATATATCAAAACAATCATACATTTTACTCATTACTATCACTCCTCATTGATTACTTAATTTTTCCTATTTGTATATTAATATCATTTTTTATAAATTGCTCATTTAGTAAAATTATAAAGTCTCTTATTCCTTTTGTATTATTTTCAAAATAATCTATTGTGTCTGCCTCTCCATTATCGTTCTTTTTCACTATTGCTAATTTCATTCCCACTACCTATCACTCACTTTCTCTACTAAATTTGCTTGAATTAAATCTGGTATATCTTCTTCTTTTACATCAAATTCTCTAATATACTCTTCTTCATCAAAAGTATTTCCTATCATTGTTTTGTCCTTAAATATTGAAACTTCGTAATTAGCATCATATTCTTTAGTCCAACATTCGTTAAAATTGTCATATAAATAATCAAACTTCTCTAGTTCTTTTAAATCTACTTCATCTTTTATTTTTAACATTACTTGTCCTCCAATAGTTTTTCTAAAACTTTTTGTGCAATCTCAAGTTTTTCAAGCTCTATTTCCATGTTACAAATATATTGCTCATTTATATCTATTTCTGTTTCAGTTCCTGCCTCTTCATTTTCTTTTAATGTTTTACTTATTTCTGTTTTTAATTTATTTATTTTTAAATCTGTTTCTTCTATCTTTTCTTTTACTTTATCTTTACTTATATAATAAGGTTTTAATATAGGCTCTAAATCTTCTATTTTTATTGTATTTATATTTCCTATAATTCTACTTTTTTCTTTTTGTTCTAGTTCTTCTAATGCTTGTAAGACTGTTTCTATTGCTTCAGAAACTCTATTCAGTCCATTATCACAGTCTGAAACTATAATAACTTTTTTATGATATTCTAATATTTTTTTAGCCTCTTCTAACTTCATTTATTTATCCTCCACAAGCATGTAATATATTTCTTGTAATGTGTTTAGTCTTATATCGTCTTTAAAATCTTTATATTCTTGTTGTAATTCAAATTGTCTTTCATTAATTTTGCTTCTTATTTCTTCTACTATATTTTGATTTTTCTTATATTCATTTACTATATTTGATATTGCATTCATACAATCAATTGTTTTTTCATCCCATCCTAAATCGTTGTAAAAAATATTATGTTCTCCAGTATCAATTTTTTGTTGTAAATATTTTTTTAGATTTTCTAAAATCTCTATATCTTTTTCTATATTATTTGACATTTTTACCTCTCTT
>CAPNAQ010000120.1 GCA_948663505.1 uncultured Clostridia bacterium
TTCAATTAAAATATTTTTATTATTCAACTTTATTCTTTTTTAATTTTATATATAAAACAATTCCAATTATAGCAACTACAATTATAGAAATTATAATAATAGAACTACTACTATTTCCTGCCTTAGGTAATGTTCCACCTACAATAGTATTTTTATCCTTTAATGAATTTTGAAGAGTATTATTTAATTTAGTATTATTTTTGTCAGTATCTGGAGTTAAATCTAATACACTACCTATAGTAAAGCTTTTACTAACAGTATTTACATTTGCTGCCATAGTTCCATCTGAAGCAGTAATATCTTTTAAAGAAACTACTGTACTCTTTTTATCTGTGTTATTAACTTTAAATGTAATTTTTAATATAACTTCATCATTTTTTGCTAAACCATTTTTGTCTATTACTATTTTTCCATTTGCTTTATTATAAGAAACATTTTCAATTGGTGTAGCCCAACCATTTTGTCCTTCCATTTTTACTAAAGTCAAACTATTTTTATCATAGTCTAAAGTTGCAACTAAAGATACAAACCCTCTTTCAGATTGTATATTTGTTAATTTAACATCTATTGTAAATTCCTCATTTTTATCTAATTCTGTTTTTGGTGTCTGTAATTCCATATTACAGCTAGTTGCTGCATATACATTCCCTATAAAAAATGCTATTAATACTAAACTTATTAATGCTAAACTTAATTTTCCTATCTTTTTCATATTTCCTCCTTATAATATTAAATATAATCATTTTAAGTATTTCCACTTTTGCCTTTAATTATTAATATAATTAAGTTCCTTTTGATTATTTAATGTTTTCATTCTTCTTCAGTTTTATATCTTTTGTTGAATTAAACATTTTTAGCAATCTATATATATTGTAACATAAAATCACTTTTGTGTAAACATTTTCCACAAAAATTTATTAAAATATTGTTACACTTCGTAGCTAATGCAGCATTAAGAATAAAAGAGGTATGATTAAAATTTTATGACCTTTTAGATCGCTTTACATGTCTCACATTTCCTCTGTATAACTTATCTGTAATTCTTCTTTATTTTATTCCGCATAAGTTATTTGTAGTTCACTTTGCTCTCACAACTAACTTAACTTCGTTTCATACAGCTAAGAAATGTTCACCTGCAAAAATTGCGAAGCGATTTTCTGTGGAATATTTTATATTATAGGAAAGTTTTACAGAATATATAACTAAATATTTATTAATAGAACTTTTCTATAATATATAAAAGGGGTGACCCTTAATAGAGTCCCCTTCTTGTAAAAATAAATATTATTCAATTGTTAATAAATCAATTAATACTAATTTTATTTGTGCAACATCATTTACTGTGATTTTACCATCTCCATCAATATCAGCTGCTTCTTTAGCAATACCTTCAAATTTATCAATTTCTATAATATGTAATTTTATTTGTCCAAGGTCATTTGCTGTAATCTTAGAATCACCATCTGTGTCTCCTGTTACTACTATAGAAAAATGTAAAGATCCAACATCTAATGTCATTCCTGTTCCAAGTATGTCATCTTCTCCTAATATTTCTCCATCTTTATTTTTAAATACCATATCTTGTTCAGTTTTAACATTTTGCTTAAATATATTTACTGTTGTGTCTGGTGCTATTCTTGAAATAAATTCATCAGTTATTTTATATTTATCTGATGTTATTCCTTCCGCTTTTTGTTTGATTTCTATATTAACTGGTAATTGTGCATCATTTGAATCTATTACACCGTCTCCTCCACTTGCTGTAATTCCCTTTATTTTAATTACTGTATTTTGGGCAGTTTCTATTGTGTCTTTAACTTTGAATTTTAATGTAAATACTTCTCCACCTTCTGTAACCATTTTGTCATTATCAGTAATAAATTTAAAGTTTGCTTCATTAAATGCGTCTAAATCCCATCCATTTTTTCCTGTTGCAAATTTATTGTCTTCTGTTTTTACAATCTCTAAAACATTTGAATCATATTCTAATTGTGCTGTTAAAGAAAGTAATCCTTTATTAATATTTTCAAAATTATTAATATTAACACTTACTTCAAATTCTTTTCCTGGGTTTATTTCTCCTTCTGTTATTTTTGTTATTGTTGTATCAAAACTTGCTCCAACTACTGTCACTTCACAAGTAGTGCTTGTTGCTTCAACAGTTTGTGTTTCAACAGTTGTTGCAACTTTTAAAGTATATTGTCCATTATCATTTTCTGTTACATTTTCTATTCTTAATGTTTTATTTGTTTGTCCATTCAATGCTTCACCATTTTTATACCATTGATAATTATTTATACCTTCAGATTTTACTGTTGGTTCTATAATTAAAGTATTATTTTTTATAACTTTATGTGTTTCAGGCATTGTAATTTGTGCTGGTATAGCTGTTGGTATAACAACTGTTTCTTCTCTTTCTACTTCTCTTGCTACTACTGTTTTTGCTACAAAATTAGCTTCAACTATATTATTTTGATTTGTTACATCTTCATAATTTACTACTAATTGCATATTATCTTTATTTGTTACTTCTTTTAATACTCCACCTACTGTTAGAGATTCAATTTCATATCCTTCATTTGGTACTATATCAAGTGTTACTGATTGACCTTCTGCAAGTGTTACAATATTTCCTTCTTCTCTATTTGCACCATTAATTTGGCCATTTTTTGAAGCTGATACTATTACTGATTTATTTGTACTTTGTGTTCCATCATTTTCAACAACTGCAACAGCAAATGGGCTAAATGAATCACAAGTTACAATCAATCCATATTGTGTAACAACACAAGGAATTTCTTCAACACCTGTTACTTCTCCTGCTTCATTTCTCTTAAAGTGATATGCTTTAAATGTAACTCCTGCATCTTCTGGTCCATATCCTTCTGGAAATCCTAATGATAATCTTAATCTATGTCCTGTTTTTACAACATATTTTTTACATACATTTAATGAAATATTATAAGTTTCACTTTTTACTATTTGTTGTTCTCCTAGTTCATTTTCCATTAAACCATTCATTGCATTAGTTTCTGCTGTTGTTGTTCTAGTTGTTACAAGTGCAATTCTACTTTTTAACTCATCAGCTACTGGTTTTCCATCACTTGTTTGCCATCCATTCATTGAAAGATCTTGATTTTCAATAAGTGATGGTCGTGCATATACTTCCCAATTTTTTGCTTTATTCATACTAAATGAACATGCTATTGGATTTAAAGCACCAAAACTTATTTCCAATGGTTCTTTTCCACTATTTTTACCAACTAATCCTGTAAGATATATTCTGTATGAGGCACCATCATCTGCAAACATTTGACTAAATTTAATATCAAATGTAATTTTATTTTTACCATCAAAAGCAAAATTTGTTATTTTAGTCCCTTCTGCACCTGTTGGACCTGTTGATTCTATTCTATATCCAGCTTCTGTTGCTCCTTCAGCAAAAACTAAATCATCAGTATATGTAACCTCTGCTTTATATGTAGGTCCTACTACAATAGATTGTGTTGCTGGTGGTGTTTGTGTTTTAATATATGGTTTACCTTTATATGTTCCACTTGGGTTATATAATTTTTCTGATTTTGCAACAAAGTCTGATTCATTACCTTGATATGCTAAATATTTAGGGTCATTTTGATAATCTCCTGGTGCCAAAGTAGTTACTGCAAATTGAACATATTCTGAATTTGGTACACTCATATAAATATGATCATCATAATCTTTAAATCCACCTGCATATACATCTGGTAATAAATATGCCCAAGGGCTTACTTGCCATTCATCATCTCCTGGTTTATAATAATATGATTTTGTTATTATATATTTTCCTTCTTTTGAAGCTTCTTGATAACCTTTTCCATTATAGCTTATATAAAAATCTCCTGCTTTATATTCTTCTGTTTGTGTTCCATCTTGTTTATATTTTACTAATAATCCATTTGAATTTACTACTGCATCAATACCATAGTCTTCAATATTTAATTCTGGATATTTAAATACATAATTACCTGCTGCTTCTACTGTTTCAATAGGAGTATGCTCTTTGTTCATAGTCTCTGTTCCAACTAAACAGTATCTTGTATTTTCAAATCCTTCTTGTATATCTTCTCCTGGTTCCATTTCTTCAGCCGCTTCATCACCAACATGTACACGTAAGAATGGATCATCTAATGTAATATCTACAGCATACCAAACTTTTTCTGTTGATCTAGCTCTAGCATTTACTTCCTTATCCATTTCTACATAAGTCCACATATGAGGAACTGCTGCTGAATCTTCGTATTTGTGAACTCCTTGTACAAGAATACAGTTAATTCCTACTTTATCTAAAACTGTTTTGAATGCTCTTGCATATCCTTCACAAACTGCTTGTTTTTTTACAAGTGCACCATAAGGTGTTCCTATATAACTTTCATTTCCTGGTGTACAATCACTTTCTACTCTATAAGATGTATTATTTATTATTTCATTATGTACATATTTAATTTTTTCTGCTTGAAGGTTTTTTCCTTCTTCTTGTTTTAAAGCATTTGCTCCTTCTGCTATTTCGTTTACTCTATTATTAAATTCTTCAATTGCTGTCTCAACTTCTGATTGATTTGTAAATCCTTCTATATAATAATCTTTGTATCTACCTGAACCAATATACGCATGATACATACCTTCTTTATCTTGTGTTACTCTAAGTGATAAACATTGAAAATTCACATAGAATACTTCTGGATGATCTGCATAAAATGCGTATCTTGCTGCATTCATATCTGATGTTATTTTTGCATTTCCTTTTGAATAGCTTTCAAGTTGTTCTTGTGTAAAATATTTATTGTCCTTTGCTATGTCATAATCTTGTGTCCCTGTTTTTAATATTCCTTGAATATACATTTCATATATTCCATTATATATTTTTTTACCTTCTTCTGTAAGCTGTGCATAATGATATTTTGTTTCATTTAAACTTTGTGTTGTTGTATTTTCAGTGTCTATTGCATATACAGAATTGTTAATTTGAATAAAACTAAATTGTGCTGTAAAAATTACAACTAATAAAATAATTATTATTAACTTTTTTAGTTTCATAAATAAAATTCCTCTCTTTCTTATTCTTTATTTTTTATTTTTTATTTTTTATTTTTTATTTT
>CAPNAQ010000121.1 GCA_948663505.1 uncultured Clostridia bacterium
CTATATCTACTACAATATCTAATAATTTTTCTATTTCCAAAGCTTTTGGCGTAAAATCTTGGTTTTTATCTAAATTATCCATCATTATATTATAAATTTTATCTTCTAAATCTTCCAAAGACTCTTTATCAAATTCTTTATCTATATCTATTTTTAATTTTTGTAGTAATTTCTTTTGTTCTTCTGTAAATCTATCTAATATTTTCATAACTTACTCCTATTCTTCTGTCTTTTTTGGAAATACTGTTATTAATTTTCCTGTTTTTACATTTATTGCAATTGTACACGTTTTTCCTTTTATTTGTTGACTAAAATCTGTCCTAATTTTACCAAATTTAATTGGATTTTTCAAGGTATCTTCAACATCTTCAACTTTTATATTTCTTGCATAAGCTCTTGAAATTATATGTTCTCCTATTTCTGTTATTTTTGTTCCATTTACAACAGTACCTATAATATTACTATTGTTATATTTATTTGCTATTTTATTAACACTAGATACTTTGGAATAAACACTATTTTTTATAGGAACAAATATTCTAGATGTATCTTTATTTAGTCCAGTTTGATATAAGAAATTGTCTAATTTGTTTTTATGCTCACTGTATATTAAACTTTTTCTAGCAAAATCTGTCTTCATATCCTCTATAAATTTATTATCTTTATTATCACTATTCAAAATGCCTTGTATTCCTGATAATTCTTTTTTATCATCTCTTATTTGTCTTTCTATTTTTCTTTGAATTTGTGTAGCTTCATATTTAGATATCTGTTTCCCATTATATGTAACTTTTTCGTTTTTTAATCTATCTAATTCTTTTTGAGTATAACTTCTAGTACTACCTTCAGAATAAGGAAACCAATCATGTTTACAGTTAGGTCCTTTAAATCCATCTGCTTTTCCATATCCTATATCTTCTTTAGACAAATAGCCTTCTCTACCACTTAAACTTACTATTCCTCCTTGCCATTCAGCATGACTAGGTCTAGCTCCACTATGTGCAGTTGTTTCCATTAAATCCCATTTTAGTTCATTTGCTCGCATTTCTTGAAGTCTTCCACATGTTTGATTTACTGATGTTAGAACATTCATTCGTACAGCACTTTCTATACTTCTAGTTTGTCCACTTGGATATTTAATCCTAGCTCCCTTTTGACTTAATACCTTTACACTTTCTTGAATGACTTGAGAATAGCTTTTTACTCCTGTTGATACTTCCATATATGCTTTATTCATTTGATTATAAAAATCAGTTTGAACTACATCTGCTGTTGTTAAAACCAAATTATTTAAGTTTAAATTAGTTTTTAAAGCTGTAGCCTCTAAAAAATTCCACATTGCTTCATTTTGTCTTATGTGTAATGGATTTAATCCTTCCATTCTATATATTTTATCATCAAAGCTTAGTGACTTTACACCAGTCTTTTCAAATATTTCTTTTACTTTATCTATTGACAAGTTATTATATTTGGCAACTCTAATAATTATATCTTCATATAATAAACCCATTTCTTGAGCTATTTTTATATTATTAAGCACAACACTATTTGCAAATTCAAAATTAGCTATTCTTTCAGCAATTTCTTGTATTATTTCTAATTCAAGTTCATCATATATCTTTATTGCTTGGTCGCCTACTTCTTCCCATTGGTTAGGAGTTAGCATTTATTACTCCTCCTTTTCCTCCTCATTTGGTATTATTCCAAAAGCTTCTTGATTACTCATTTTCTCTTGCTGTATTGTTTCTAATTCTTCTTTTGCTTTATCTTTTCCTAGCCCTCTTATTTCTTCCATATAGTTTTGTTTACTTCTTAATCCTGCTACAACTTCTTGTTGAGCTCTCACTTGTTCTGCTCCTTTATCTTCAATAACAGAATCATCAAAATCTATTGTTATTTCTGATGCATCTATTGGATTTATAGTAAATTTAGAAGAAGCATAAGCTATACTTTTAATAATAGTTTTTAAACTATTTTCTAGTACTTGCTCATGCTTCTTTATTGTTCTATACATATCGGAATTTTCGCTTATAACACCTGTAGCAGTTTGAATAGACTTTCCATCAAATTGGTATCTTTCTTGTCCAAACCCTACTTTAGCAGATAATATGTTTAATTGAAATTGCGTAGACTTTTGCAAATCTTCTGTTCTTAAGGCTTCACTAGAGCTTTGAATCATACTGTCTTTATTAAAGCCTTTTGGCATTCTATATATTGAAATATCTTCTGGGTCAAAAGTTAGTTCTTCTAAACCATTATCATAATTCATCATTTCTTCTGCTATAAAAATTCTTCTTCTACCTAATACCACTTCATTATCTAGCTCGTTATAAGAATTATCAAGAGACTTTAGAGTATCGATTGAATTGGCATATACTGACAGTCCAAAAGGTACATCTTCATCTATATTATTACAAATGTTCGGTTTTAATATTGAGAACCAAGGTAAATTACTTTCTGTTTTAAATGTCCCTAAAAATCCTTCCTTATCTTCTACTTCTATTAAAGTTCCATTTCTAACTTCATATTTATAGTTGTCTATAACATAATTTTTAGATTCGTCTAATCTATGAATAGTTATATAAGCATAATTCTTTCCAGCTATAGTTTTGTAAGATACGAATGCACATTCTGTTATTTCTGTGTTGTTCCAGCTTAATGGATATATTTTTCTACCTTCTACAAATTCTAGTTTTACTTTAGAACCATTTGTACTTACTATTTCATCATTTTCATTTACAGTTAAGTCTTCTACTGATACAACTAAAGCTCCTGTACCTAAAGCAAAAGTTTTCTCTATTCCTTGATTTATTGTTACAACTGCATTATTATCTTCAAAAATATTGCTTAACTTTTCAGTACTTTCTTGATTGGTTAAATTTATTTTAACTTTCTCATTAAATAATAAATCTGCCCAATCTTCACAAACTTTTTTAGCACCTTGTAAAGACTTTTTCTCTCTTTTTACTTTTCTTTGACCATTATAAATATAATAGTTATGAAACTTTCTTACTTTTCCTCTATACCAACTCTGCCATAAATCAAGATTTTTATTCCAATTTTCTTTTTCGCTTATATCATATCCTAACTTATTAAAAAATCCTTTTAAATCCATATCCTAAAACCTCTATACTATAATTTTTCTTGCTTTTATTAAATTTTCATAAAAACTATTGATTGAATATTCAAATGCATCTAAACTGTCTATGTCTGTTGTTCCATCATCTAATCTTTGGTCTGGATGTTTACTATCCCAAACAGCATCTTGAAAAGCCTTTGTTATAATTTTATTTTTTCTTAAAATCCATAATCTTTTCTGAGCCATTAAAGTACTACTTAAAAATATTCTGTCATTTATAAGTCCTTTTGAACAATCCACAATTTTTACTGGTAATCTTTCTTTTTGGCATCTTTTTATTAATCCTAATGTAATCACATTTCCTAAAGCACCATAATCAGCGAAACAATATTGCCCCATTCCAAATGTTTCAAACACTCTTTTATAAAACAATATAAAATGCTCATATATTTGCTCTGGATCATATACTCCAGATAAGTCATATTCGTCTAATACAATTACCTCTCTAAATCCATAAGTTATTCCTGTTGCAATAAATTTAATCTTACTAGCTCCAGCTCCATAATCTATTCCAAATGTAACTAATAGTAATTGCTGTTTTATTTCATCTATCAAGAAATCTTCTGTAGTATTAGCAAATAGTCTATATATACTACCCTCAGCTGCCTTCCATTCTCCTAAAATTAATCTATCAAAGAATACTGTTCCCTTATGTTCTTGTTCCATGCTATGTAAAATTACAGGGTCTAAAAATGGATTGTCATATAATGTATATTTTTGTTGAAAAATATCTGCATCACTATCAAGAAATTGCTTAAACCAATGGCTTGGACCTTCTGGATTGCAAGTTCCATCAAATTTAGAATATGGTTTGTCTAAACGTGTCTTAAGCATCGTAAATACGTCTTCATTCCATGTGGCTACTTCATCTCCATAACAATACTTAAAACTTGCTCCTCTTATTTTATTAACATGTTTTATATTATCAGCACCTAAACAATAAGCTTTTTCTCCAAATAAAAAAGCTGTGTTATCTGACTTTATATCAGAAACCAGCTCTGTTCCCCATATTTTTTGTAAAGGTTCTATTACATTTCTTTGTAGTGTTCCTTTAGTATTTCCTAATATTGCAATTAACCCTTGCTCTTTTGCAACTTTTCTTATTCTTTTTGGTATTACATAATAATCTAAATATGTTTTACCGCTTCTTGTAGCTCCATACTTTACATTCCATCTTCTATCAGCATTGTTTAAAAATTCTTCTTGCTTTTCTGAAAACATACTCATTAAACAACACCACCTATATTTTTCAGCACTTCGTCTAATTTTCCTAAAGTTTCCTCATTATTGTTTCTTTCTTTATTCTTTATTTCTAATTCTTTTATTTTTATCTCTTTGTCCATAATTATTCCATATGCTGTAGCTAAATCTTTTATATTTGTAAAAGAATCTACATTTGTTGCTTTTTTATCCATTGCTTCTAGTATTTTATTTAAAAGATTTACTTTTACATCTTTTCTTTCTTCCATTGCTTCAAGAACTGATTTAGTATTTTGAATATTTTTTTCTGTCGCTTTCTGAACGATGTTTTCGTCTTTTTTGACTACTCTTATTACTGTATCAGTCGAAATTTTAAAGTGTCTTGCTGTCTCTCTATAGTTTTGACATTCTACATAATATGCGATTATCTTTTTTTTTTCTAAATCAGTTAATCTTTTTCCCATATTAGCTCATTCCTTTATACTCCTTCATAAGATATTCTAATATATCTCTATTACTATAACTTTCTTTTACTATATTATATTTATCTAATTTATTATGCTTTTCTAATAACTGATATTTTGTTGAATATCTACAATTATTTT
>CAPNAQ010000122.1 GCA_948663505.1 uncultured Clostridia bacterium
ATATTTTAAATATATATTGTTATATTTTTTTATTGGAAGAACAATTAAAGCATTATCACTAATCCAGCTATTTTTAAATGTAATATTTACATTTCCACATTTTTCTCCAACTCTTCCAATAATCATTGTATCTTTGTAAACGTTATATCTTTTACTATAACCATTTATCCCATTACCTCCATATACAGGATAATCACCATATTCAAGTAATGAATTAACTGCAATTCCATCGCCACTATGAACTTTTATTAAATTTCCCAATTTAACTTTTTCTAACATTTATATCCCATCCTTTCTAAATCTTTTAAAACTAAAGATTCTAAATCAGATGTGTTTTTTACTAATTGACTTAATGTATATTCATAGTTTTCAACTTCTGTTATAATTTTATTAGAAAGACTATATATAATATCAATATACTTATCTGCAAATTTATTTTCTAAATCTTTAAACCATTTTTTATTTATAATTAATTCTTTTGATGTTATTTCATCTAATGAATCATATTTTTTAATTATTAACTTATTTAGATCTTCTTGGACTACTTTAATATTTTTCTTTAATTCTTTCTGTTTTAATAAATTTTCAAGCATTTTATTTAGTATAATAATATTTTCTTTTGTCTCTTCTTTTATTTTTTGTAATAATAATTTTTCATTAACTTTTTCGTCATCATTAAATATTTCCTCATCTCCAGTATTTTCTTCAACTTTTGATTCAAATTCTTGTACTAAATCATTTAATTCATTATTTAATTCTTCTAATTTAGTAGCATATTTTTCAAAATACTCTTTTATAACAATATCTTTTGGCAATAAATCAGATTCAAAGTCACTCTTTTTTATTTTACCATTTTTATCTTGTCCAAAAATTAATTTAGGAATCCACCCATTTTCAGCTATTAAATGTAAATCATCTTTGAATGTATTATTATAATATTCCATCAAAAATTCATATGCTTCATATTTATCTATTAACTTATCATCTTTAAATATTTTTAACATACTATTAGATAATTCTTCTATTAAATCTTTTATTCTTGTTTTATTACTTACTTTATATAGTTTATCTCTATTCTCTGTTTCCCACTTAGTTACTTTTTCTATTAATTTTTCAAAATAGTCCATAAATTCTTTTGAATTGCTTATTTTATCTTTTATTGTATTCTTATCTATAGCCAAATCTAGATATCCAACTTTCTTATTTTTCTTAAATAATTCATTTTTTAAGTTTGGTGCTACATTCCAATATTTACTTAATTTTTCAATATCTATTTCTGGTATTCCACCAAGCAAATGAGCTCTTATATCTTGTATTGTTTCTTCATCAGACGAATCTATATATCTTGGAATATTTAAATTATATTCTTCTTTCTCTATTTCTTCTATTGTAACAATTCTGGAATATTTTTCTTCTTCAATTCTGTCTAGATAAGTATCAGTAATTTTCTTTATATCTTCTTCTCTTAATTTGTTTTTATTTCCATCCTTAACAAAATATTTACTTGCATCTATCATAAATATATTTTTTCTAGTTGATGCATCTTTTTTATCTAAAATGATTATACAAGCTGGTATACCTGTTCCGTAGAATAGATTTGATGGAAGACCAATTATTCCTTCTATTAATCCACTTTTTAGTAAATTTTTTCTGATAATTTCTTCTTGTCCTCCTCTAAAAAGTACACCATGTGGAAGTATTATTGCACCACGACCATTTATAGGATCCATTGATTTTAGCATATGTAAAAGGAATGCATAATCTGCACAGTTTTCTGGTGGCATACCAAATCCTGTAAACCTTCCATACTCTTTTTCCAGATCCAAATCAGTACACCATTTTTTTACTGAAAATGGTGGATTAGCTACACAAAAATCAAAAGTTCTAATGTTTCTGTTTTCAATATATCTTGGATTAGTTAATGTATTTCCATCTTTAATTTGCGCCGTTGCATTTCCATGAAGAAACATATTCATAACACAAAGACCTGCTGTATTAGTATCTTTTTCTTGTCCATATAGATATACTTTTGTTCCTTCTTTTGCTTCATTACCAGCTTTTATCAATAGTGATCCTGAACCACATGCCATATCATATACTTCAATAGGACTCTTTGTTGACTTATTGATTTTTAATATTTTAGACATAATTCTAGATACTTCAGAAGGTGTATAAAATTGTCCTTTACTCTTTCCCGCTTCAGAAGCAAATTGTTTCATTAAATATTCATACGCATCTCCTAAAACATCATTATCATCTGCTCTATTGTTACTAAAATCTAATTCTGGGTCTTGAAATATCTCAACTAAACCTGTTAAGGAATCTATCATATCTTTACCTTTACCAAGTTTATTTTCATCATTAAAATCCACAACATCTATTACATTTTGTAAATCATTTTCTTCTGCAATCTTTGCTAAAATTTTATTAAATTCTTCACCTATATTTTTCTTGCCCTTTAATGAAATCATAGTATTAAAATTTGCATCTTTAGGTACTTCTATTAATGCACCTTTTTTATTATAATATTTATCTGTTATAACCTTCATAAATAATATTATTAAAACATAGTCCTTATATTGTGTTGAATCCATTCCACCTTTACTTCTTAATGTGTTACAACTATCCCATAATTTACTATATAACGTACTCTTTTTTACTGCCATCATTATTCCTCCTACTTTTTCTTCCACTCTAAGCATTATACCATAATATAAAATTTTTTTCATACATTTTCACAAAATTACCTTGACAAAATTAATATGAATTATATAAAGTAGTTATAAATAATTATGGAAAAGTTAAAAATGAATTAGACTTTATGAAAGTTTATAAATATGCTTAAATATTTAATAGTCCATGTATAATGCAAAATATTGAAAAGCAAGTGATATAGTGAATTGTCTAAAAGAATGTGTTAATCAATATATTAATAAAGTATATAACCTAAATTATACTATTTCTAAAGTATGTCAGGATATTATAATCAATACAATTTATCATTCCAATTAAATACAAATTAAAGATTATTTACAAACTTTTGAAGAAGTAAAATATAATATGATAGTTAGATAAAAAGGAGGAAAAAGGAAATGAAATTAGAATATGAATTAATTGATGAAAGTAATATAAACTTGGCAACTTCAATAGAATATACCATTTTCCCAGGGGAATGTGCGTATGAACATTATAAGTATGCTATAGACACAAAGTATAAAACAGATAAATATTTTATTATAAAACATAATGAAATTCCAGTAGGGGTTATCGGATTATATATAGATGACGAAATTGATAATGAATCTATATGGCTTGGAGAGTTTGGAATTTTACCCGAATTTAGAAGTAAAGGAATAGGAAGAAAAAGCATATTAGATATAATACAAGAAGCAAAAAAATATAACAAAAAATATTTTAGAGTATATACTAATGATAAAGGTGATTATACAGCTAGACCATTATATAGAAGTGTAATGCAATTGTATGAAAATTATAATAATCCTAATGATTATAATTATGATGGAAATTGCCTAATATACAGTTATAGTTTATGTGCTGAAAAAGTAAGTTTATGGAATAATAAATTTTTAAATTTAAGAGAATATATTCAAGATGAAAAGAAAGGAAATGATTTATGGAAGGATAAATATAAAATTTTAGTTTTGTCTAATAAATCAAACGATGAATTTATTGAAGATATATATTTAGCAACATCATTTAGAGAAGATGGACATATTGTAAATATAGCATGGGTTGATTATGATGAAAATTTAGATGACAAATTTGATATTATAATAAGAAGAAATACATGGGTTGAATCCGAGAAAGAAACTAATTTATATAAAATAAAAAATAATAAGATGAAAGAACGTTTAAAAGAAAAAAATATAAAAACTGTTAATTTAGATGGACTAGATGGACAAGGAAAGTCTTATTTATGTAAATTATTTAAAGAAGGTAAAAGAGTAATTCCAACCATTGATAATATTGAGGATATAAACACAATTAATGAAACAGAAGAATATGTGTTAAAAGATAGTGATTCATTTGGAAGTGGAATAGGACAAAAATTTGTAAAAATACAGAATTTAGAGAAAGATTTCAAAAAAGGCTATCTGATACAACCTAAGCTTAAATTTAAGTCAGAAATACAATGTTATTTTATTGCTGATAAATTAATGTATGTGTATGAATTTACACCATCAAAATATCCTAATTATCCAGAACCAAAATTAATTACATTAAATGAAAAGGATAAAAAATTGGCAGAACAATTTGCTAATATATCTAATTTAAAAGTAGGATTTCAAAGAATAGATTTCTTAAAACTTGAAAATAATCAACTAATATTACTTGAAATAGAAGATAATAGTCCACACATGAATTTGGAAAAGCTAGATATAGTACTTAGAAGAAATGTATTAAACGAATACAAAAAGAATATTTATGATTTTTTGAAAAAATAAAAAAATACCTATTTAAAGTTTACTTTAAAATAGGTAAAACTAGTAGGCAATCTGGGATTCGAATCCAGGATCTTTCGATTAAGAGTGGGCAGTTTTCTTAAAATTATACTTTTCTATATTTATTGATATAACTTATGAAATAGTTAAAAGCGTATATTTTAATATTGTTTACGAAAAAAAATAAGAATTTATTATAGTTTAGAAAAGTCCAATAATATTTAAATAAATTTAAGAAAAATCTCCAAAGTAGTGCAAAACTGGTGCGAATTTTTAAGTAATGCACAAGTTTAAAAAAATAAATAAATGAAACTATTGATAATATTTTAGAAACAATTAAAGATTATCTAAGAAGTCTAGAAAAAATAAAAATTTAACTTTAAAAGGAGCATTCAATAATGAAAGACATACAATTAAGTAACA
>CAPNAQ010000123.1 GCA_948663505.1 uncultured Clostridia bacterium
GGCTGAAAAAAATAAAATAATTCTAAATAAAAATGATATAAATATGAAAACATTAAAAGCACTTAAAAATATAAAAATAGATATAAAAAAGTTAAAATTAGATATTAATATAGGAACTGAAAATGCAGCTACGACAGCAGTAATAATACCAATATTAAGTACGATTATAGCAATAAGCTTAAGGAAAAAGATAAACAAATATAATCAAAATCATGTTTTTAAAATAACTCCTATATATATGAATCAAAATTTAATAAATATAAATTTTTCGGGTATATTTGAAGTAAAAATGATACATATTATAAATACAATATGTATCTTAAATAAGGAAAGGAAGATTGATAAATATGAGCGAACATCCCATAGAAGGCCTTATGGCTACAGCTATGAATAGTATAAAAGACATGATAGATGTAAATACAATAGTAGGAAAACCAATAGAGACTTCAAATAATATAGTCATAATACCAATATCAAAAGTATCATTTGGATTTGGGGCAGGAGGAAGTGAATTTAGAGGAGAAACAATTGATGAATACAAAAAGGTTGAAAAAGAAGAACAGATACAATATAGATTACCATTTGGAGGAGGTTCAGGAGCAGCTGTTACAATAAATCCAATTGCATTTTTAGTTATTGAATCAAATACTGTAAAATTAATGCCTGTAAATCATTCATCAAGTATTGATAGATTACTTGATTATATGCCAGATTTAATTGAGAAAACTAATTGTATGATGAATAAAATAGTAAACAATAAAAAAGAGGAAACAGAAAAAATCTTAAAGGAAATGCAAAAAAAGAGTAATTCTGACTTTAACAATAAAATAAAAAATGTAAAAGAAGAGAAAAGAGAGCTAAATAAAGAAAAACAAAAAGTTAAAGAAAATTTAGAAAAAGTAAAAAATATGCAAAGTGATAGTGATAATTATGAATATGATGTAATTGAATCTGATGGAGAAGTTTTTTCAGATGAAGATTATTAAAATGTCCAAAGGGGACTGTCTCCTTTGGACATTTTTTTGTCGAAAACTTCTATATATTCGACAAAACTTCTATAATTTTACTCTTGGAAAAAAATGTAAAAAGTTTTATAATACTTGCAGAGAAACTTTTACAATGAATATATAAGCTAAATATGAATTTCAAAAAATGTATACAAAGGAAAGAGAGGGCAATTATGGAATCTAAATTTTATGATGAGGACAAACTATTAATTTTTAAAATTACAGATGAAATTGATGATTGTAATGTACAGAAGATAAGGAGGAAAGCAGATTATGAAATTGAAAGATATATGCCTAAAAAAGTTATATTTGATTTTGATAGTGTTACTTTCATGGATAGTAGTGGAATAGGATTGATTATAGGAAGATACAAATTTACAAATATGCTTGGAGGCAAATTAGAAGTTGCAAATTTAACACAAAGTGTAAAAAAGATATTTGAAATGAGTGGAATTTTGAAATTAATACCTGTTACAGAAATATGTTATTAATAAATTTAAAAGGAGTGAAATTATGATAGAACAATTTGAAAATGAAATGAAAATAGAATTTTTAAGTAAAGCTACAAATGAAGCATTTGCTAGAATTACAGTAGCAGCATTTGCATCACAATTAGATCCAACAATAGAAGAGTTGGCAGATATAAAAACAGCTGTATCTGAAGCTGTAACTAATTGTATAATTCATGCTTATGAGAATAGACAAGGTATTATAAAAATTAGTGCCAAAATAAAAGAAAATAAATTAATAATACAAATTTCTGATAATGGAAATGGAATAGAAAATGTTGATGTCGCAAAAGAACCTTTATATACAACAAAACCTAATTTGGAAAGATCAGGAATGGGATTTACAATAATGGAAAGTTTTATGGACTCAATGGAAGTTGAATCTATAGTTGGATTAGGTACAAAAATAACATTAACAAAAATAATAAATAAGGAAAATAGGCCTTCTGAAGAAGAATTTCAAAAAATATTAACCAAAGAGTAATATTTAAGTTTCTATACTCTGGAAGATTATACTATTTAGAAAAAAACTGAGACTTAAAAGAATAATAGAGGTAAGTTTATGTATGAAAATGATATTAATTCAATAATACTAGCTCAACAACGGTGATAAACTTGAAATGGAAAAACTAATAAATAATAACAATGGTCTTATTTGGAGCATTGTAAAAAGGTTTATGAATAGAGGATATGAGATAGAAGATTTATATCAAATAGGCTGTATGGGATTTATAAAATCAATAAAAAGATTTGATACAAATTTTGAAGTAAAGTTATCAACATATTCGGTTCCATATATATTAGGTGAAATTAAAAGATTTATAAGGGATGATGGACCTATAAAAATAAGTAGAAGTATAAAGGAATTAAGTGTAAAAATAAATGAATTAAAAAAACAACATTTAAATAAATATGGAAAAGAAATAACAATAGAGGAGATATCAAAAGAATTAAAAATATCAAAAGAAGATATTGCTATAGCAATAGAATCTAATAATACTATAGAATCAATAGATGGGGGAGATACAAGTAATAGCAAAGATGGAAAACAACTTTCATTTTTAGATAAAATATCAACTGGTAAAAATGAGGAAGACGTAATTACAAATAAAATTGTAATAAAACAACTAATTAGTGAATTAGAAGATAGAGAAAAAGAAATAATTTTATTAAGATTTTTTAAAGATAAAACTCAAATGGAAGTATCAAAAATTCTTGGAATAAGTCAAGTACAAGTTTCAAGAATAGAAAGAAAAATATTAGAAAATATGAAAAGAAAACTAACTTCAGCATAAAATTCATATAAAGACTGTGAATGTAACAAGTGAAGCGAAGGGAAAGAACTTTTTTATGAAAAAATTTTTAATATATTTAATTGGTTTTATATTAATATGTTTTATTATACCAGCAATATTTACAAAAAGAACAGAATCAACAAGTAGCAATGTAGAAAAAGATAAACAACAAATAACTGGGCAAAATGAAGAGAATAAAGATGATAAAGTAGATAAGAATAATGCAGAAAATGGTTATACATATAAAAAATATGGTACAATTACATTATTACATAAAAAGACAGGAGAAATTCAGCAAGTAAATTTAGATGAATATCTTTGTAATGTGGTGTCAGCAGAAATGCCAGCGAGCTTTGAAAGTTCAGCATTAGAAGCACAATCAATAGTTGCAAGAACATATACAATATTTAAAATTTTAAATAAAAAACATGATAATGCAGATATATGTGATGATTCAACATGTTGTCAAGCTTGGATTTCAAAAGAAGATAGATTAGCAAGATGGGAGGAATCAAGTAGAGAAAGTAATTGGCAAAAAATTTGTAATGCTGTAAATAATACAAAGGGAAAAATTGTAACATATGAGAATCAACCAATTAATGCTTTTTTTCATTCAAATAGTGGTGGAACAACTGAAATACCATTAAATGTTTGGGGAGGAAGTGGATATCCATATTTACAGAGTGTACAAACAGCTGGAGAAGAAGGATATTCTCAATATCAATCAGAGGTCGAATTATCACATAATGATATTCTAGAAAAAATAAAATCAAAATATAATGATATTAATATAGATTTCTCAAATGAAGAGAATATAAAAATATTAGAATATACAGAAAGTGGAAGAGTAAAAACTGTAAGATTTGGAAATCATGATATTTCAGGAGTAGAGACAAGATCGATCTTTAGCTTAAAGTCTACAAATTTTGAGATATCAAGAAGTGAGGGAAAAATTAAATTTTCTGTAAAGGGTTATGGACATGGAGTTGGAATGAGTCAAACTGGTGCAGATGCTATGGCAAAACAAGGAAGCAGTTCTGAAGACATAATTAAGCATTTTTATACAGGTGTTGAAATTAATGATGTTAATTCATTATAATGTATATTTTTATAAAATCCGGAAATAATTGTATTAGAAAATTATTTAAGGAGGATTTTATGAGAAGAGATATGAGAAAAAATGAAAGTAGAGTTAATGATTTTAATGACAAAATAATAAAATATTCTGGAATAGGAATTGCTGTTCTTGCCATTATAGTATTTGCGCTTCTTATATATAGTAAAAAATTAAATGATGAAGTTAGAGGAGATGAACTTAGTGGACAACAACTTTCAAGTATATTAAATAGTACAAATTCATCTGAAAATACAGAAAGTGCAAGTACAGAAATCGGAAAAAGCATAAATGATGTAAGTAATGAAATTGAAGGAACTAAAAATAATACTGTAACCAAAAAATCAACAGATACAACAAATTCAGTAAATACAACACAAAAACAGAATTCAGCAACGACAACATCTACATCAGAAAATGTTTTAACAACTAATAATATAACATCTACAAATTCTAATCCAACAGAAAAAGAAAATAAAGAACAGTCTGAAATTGTTGAATTAAATTTTGTAAAGCCTGTAGAAGGTGATATAGTAAGAGATTTTGCTATTGAAAATTTAATATATTCAGATACATTACAAGAATGGACAACTCATACAGGAATTGATATTAAGGCAGATAAGACAACAGTTGTAAAATCAGCAGAAGCAGGTACTGTAAAAACTATTAAAAATGATCCAAGATATGGTTTAACTGTTATTATTGAACATTCTAATGGATTTCAATCAGTATATTCAAATTTATTGACTTCTGAGTTTGTTGTAGAAGGTGAAAAAGTTGAAAAGGGACAATCTTTAGGAACTGTGGGAAATACAGCAGCATTTGAAATTTCAGATGAACCTCATTTACATTTTGAAATTTTGAAAGATTCTGTACAAGTTGATCCTAGTATTTATTTAAAATAGAAAAGACATTATAAAATGTCTTTTCTTCTTTATATTATAGGAAATTTCTATTAA
>CAPNAQ010000124.1 GCA_948663505.1 uncultured Clostridia bacterium
TTTCAAATATTATTGAAGATTGCAGAAGCAGAAAAACAATCATATTACATTATAGAAAAGATTGAGAGATTATAATATGTAGTTGAAAGTCCCAGATTTATTCTGGGGCTTTTTATTCTAATTAAAGATAATTAGAAAAATGTCCAAAAGGAAACATTCCCTTTGGACATTTTTACATAAATTTCACAAAAATGCAGTTGACAAAGTATAATAAAATATTATAAACTATAATTTACACTAATAAAGAGAAAAGGAGTAGCAAGAAATGTTAAAAGTATTAAAAAATCTAAAAGAATCTACAATATCAGTAATAATAATAGTAATGTTACTAATACTACAAGCAACATGTGATTTAACACTACCAGACTACACATCAAAAATAATAAATGTAGGAATACAAAATGGAGGAATAGAAGAAGTAGCACCAGAAGTAATAAGAAAAGAAACCATAGAAAAAATATTACTATTTACTGAACAAGGAGAAGCAATAAAAAACTCATATGAAGAAATAACTAAGGATGGAATAGGAGAAAACCAGTATGAGAAAATAAAGAAGAAATATGCAGTAATAGAAAAAGAAACATTATACAAAATAAAAAAATTAACTAAAGAAGAAAAGCAAAAAATAAACAGTATTATGGCAAAGCCATTAATGATAATAAGTTATTTAGAAAATGAGGAAATGGCTATACAAATGAAACAACAGATGTTAGCAGAAATGCCAGTAGAGATTCAGGAACAACAGAAAAATGCTATGGCAAATATGGAATTAATAGATATTTTTAAGCAAATTCCAGAAGAACAATTAAAAACAACATTATCAAAGATAAATGAGCAAATAAATAGTATGGAAGAAAGTATAATAGAACAAGCAGCAATACAACAAGTAAGAAAAGAATATAAAAATATGGGAGTAAATACAGATAATTTACAAAATACATATATAATAACTTCAGGATTAAAAATGCTTGGAATATCATTAATTATAATGGTATCTGCGATTTCAATTATGCTATTATCTGCAAGAGTTGGAGCAAGACTTGCAAGGACATTAAGAGAAAAAGTGTTCAAAAAGGTATTAAGATTTTCGAATAAAGAATTTACTGAATATAGTACAGCGTCATTAATAACACGTTCTACAAATGATATTCAGCAAATACAAAATTTAATAGGAATGTTGTTTAGAGTTATTGTATATGCACCAATAATTGGTGTTGGAGGATTTTTAAGAGTTTTAAGACAAAGTGATAATTCAATGGCATGGATTATAGGTGTTGCAATTTTAGCAGTATTAATTGTAATAGGTACATTATTTATCATAGCAATGCCAAAATTTAAAATCTTGCAAAAATTAATAGATAAAGTAAACTTAGTAGCTAGAGAAATATTAACAGGAATACCAGTAATAAGAGCATTTAATACAGAGAAAAAAGAAGAAAAAAGATTTGATATTGCCAATACTAATTTAACAAAAACTGACTTATTTGTAACTAGAGCAATGAGCTTTATGATGCCAGCATTAATGTTAATAATGAACTGTATCTCATTATTAATAGTATGGGTTGGTGCACATGGAGTTGATAATGGAACAATGCAAGTTGGAAATATGATGGCATTTATACAATATACAATGCAAATTGTAATGAGTTTCTTAATGATTTCAATGATGTCAATAATACTACCACGTGCATCAGTATCAGCAAATCGTATTAATGAAGTACTAGATACAGAAGAATTTATTAAAGAAAGTAAAGAACCAAAACAATTAAATCCAAATAAAAAAGGTTTAGTAGAGTTTAAAAATGTAGGTTTCAAATATCCTGACAGTGATGAAGAAGTTTTAAGTGATATTACATTTACAGCAAAGCCAGGCGAAACAACAGCAATTATAGGAAGTACAGGAAGTGGAAAATCTACAGTTGTAAATTTAATACCAAGGTTTTATGATATTACATCAGGTAATTTATTAATAGATGGTATTGATATAAAAGACATATCAAACAAAGATTTAAGAAAAATAATAGGATTTGTACCACAAAAAGGGATATTATTTTCAGGAACAATAGAATCAAACATAAAATATGGAAATCCTGAAATGTTAGATGAGCAAATGATTGAAGCTGCACAAATTGCACAAGCAGAAGAATTTATTGAAGCTAAACCATTAAAATATCAAGAACCAATATCACAAGGTGGAAGTAATGTTTCTGGAGGTCAAAAACAAAGATTATCAATTGCAAGAGCGATTGCAATTGATCCTGAGATAATTGTATTTGATGATAGTTTTTCAGCATTAGACTTTAAAACAGATAGTATTTTAAGAGCAGAACTAAGTAAAAAAACAAAAGATAAAACAGTAATAATAGTTGCACAAAGAATAAATACAATTATAAATGCAGATCAAATTATAGTATTAGAAGATGGAAAAGTTGTAGGAAAAGGAACACATGAAGAATTAATTAAGAATAATGAAACATATAAACAAATAGCATTATCACAACTTTCAGAAGAAGAATTAAATACAGAAAAGAGAGAAAACAGAGGAGATATAAATAGATTAGAAAAAAATAAAAATATAGATAATATGAGAAATATAAAAGATGTAGAAAAAATAGAAGAAACAGAAAAGGAGGAAAATTTAAAAGATGAGTAATAATATACAAAAAATGCAAAAACCTCCTGAAATGAAACAAAAAGGGCCAATGGGTGGAGGACCAAAAGGAAATGCACCAGTAGAAAAAGCAAAAGATATAAAAGGAACAACAAAAAAATTAGCAAAGATGCTATCAAAATATAAAATATTAGTAAGTATAGTTATAATTTTTGCAGTTGGAAGCACAATATTTAGTATAGTAGGACCTAAAATATTAGGAAATGCTACAACAGAGATATATACAGGATTAATGAACAAAATAAATGGAACAGGTGGAATTGATTTTACAAAAATTGGACAAATAATTTTATGGGTTGTAGGATTATATGGGGCAAGTGCTTTATTTAACTTAATACAAGGGTATATAATGTCAGGTGTCGCATTAAAAGTAACTTATAATATAAGAAAAGACTTAATAAATAAAATAAACAAATTACCAATGAAATATTTTGACAAAAAAACAAATGGTGAAGTTTTGTCAATACTAACAAATGATGTTGATACATTAAGTGCAGGTTTAAATCAAAGTATTACACAAATAATAACTTCAATATGTACAATAATAGGAATATTGATAATGATGTTTTCAATTAGTTGGGAAATGACAATAGCAAGTTTATTAATATTACCAATTTCAGCATTTATACTTAAAATTGTAATTGGAAAATCACAAAAATACTTTGTAGAGCAACAAGAATATTTAGGGCATGTAAATGGCCAAGTAGAAGAAGTTTATGGTGGACACAATATAGTAAAAGTATTTGGAAGAGAAAAAGAAGTAATAGAAGAATTTGAAAAAGAAAACAAAAGATTGTATAAAGCAGGATGGCGTTCACAATTCTTATCAGGATTAATGTACCCATTAATGAACTTTATAGGAAATGTTGGATATGTTTTAGTTGCAATACTTGGAGGATATTTTGCAGTAAAAGGAAGAATTACAGTTGGAAATATACAAAGTTTTATACAATATAATAAACAATTCACACAGCCAATTGGTCAAGTTGCGCAAATATCAAGTACAATACAAGCAATGATTGCAGCAGCAGAGAGAATATTTGAATTTTTAGAAGAAAAGCAAGAAGTAGAAGACATCGAAAATCCTGTTTCAATAGAAGGAATAAAAGGAAATGTAAAATTTGAACATGTACATTTTGGATATAACCCAGAAAAAACAATAATAAATGATTTTAATAGTAATATAAAAGATGGACAAAAAATTGCAATAGTTGGACCAACAGGTGCAGGAAAAACGACAATAGTAAAATTATTAATGAGATTTTATGATGTAAATGATGGAGCAATTTTAATAGATGGATATAATATTAAAGAATTTAGGCGTGGAGAACTTAGAAAATTATTTGGGATGGTGCTTCAAGATACTTGGCTTTTTGGAGGAACTATAAGAGATAATATTAAATATAGTAAACCAGAAGCAACAGATTCAGAAGTAATAGAAGCAGCAAAAGCAGCACATGTACATCATTATATAAAAACATTATCAAAAGGATATGATGCTGTAATAAATGAAGAATCAAATAATATATCAGCAGGTCAAAAACAACTTCTTACAATAGCAAGAGTTATTTTAGCAGATCCTAAAATATTAATTTTAGATGAAGCTACAAGCTCAATTGATACTAGAACTGAACAACAGATTCAATCTGCAATGGATAACTTAATGAAAGGTAGAACTAGTTTTATTATTGCCCATAGATTATCAACTATAAAAAATGCGGATTTGATTTTGGTTATGGATAAAGGAGATATAGTTGAGCAGGGAACTCATGAAGAATTATTACAAAAAAATGGTTTTTATGCTAATTTATATAATTCACAGTTTGAAGATTGTAATGATGAAATAGAATAGGAAAATTTAATTTTCCTATTCTTCGCATTTATAGCTTGAACATTTTGACTCACTAGGTTTTTTTGTTTTACAGTTAGATTTTGGTGTAACAATTATTTCATTTAAAGTACATAATCCTTCATTTGTATTGTTATATTTACAGCTTTCTACTGTACAACAGATTTTTTGATTTCCATTCATTTTAAAAACCTCCAATTTTAAATAGTTACTATTCAGACTTAATAAATAACGACTCACTGTCGAACTCATTTTTTTAGATTAATATTATTATTATTCATTTGT
>CAPNAQ010000125.1 GCA_948663505.1 uncultured Clostridia bacterium
TTATAATATATATATTCTTAAGTATAAGTAGCCGTAATAAGCCTTGAAGTAGAGCTTTTTTGTAACAAAAAAGTAATAAAAAAATTATTGCAAAAGAAAAGTATATATGTTATAAAGCATAATAGACACGTTAGTTATAATGACAATGAGAAAACCATACAGAAATGGGGGAATTATTTTGAAAAATGGTATTAAAACATTAGCAATGTGGCTAATAATAGGAGTAATATTTATAGTTGTATTGTCATCTATAATGACAAATACAAATACAAAACTAAAATATTCAGAATTAATAACAAAAATAAATGAGGGAAAAGTAGAAACAATTGTTATAGATTCAGCTGGAAATTCAGCAACAGTTGAATTAACAGATGATAAAGTAAAAAAAGAAGTTAATATACCAAGTATAGAAAGCTTTATGAATTATACAGAGGAATTTATAAAAAATGGAGCATTTACTTTAGAGGAAAATTCAGAGTCAGTATTCTCAATAATTTTAGGATTATTAACACCGTTTGGAATTTTAATAATATTCTTCATATTTTGGTTTTTTATGATGGGTGGATTAAATAATGCCCAAGGTGGCGGAAAAACGATGTCATTTGGAAAAAGTAAAGCTAGAGTAATGACTCCAGCAGATAAAAATAAAATTACATTTGAAGATGTTGCAGGTGTTGATGAAGAAAAAGAAGAATTGCAAGAAATAGTACAATTTTTAAAAAATCCAAAGAAATTTACAGATATGGGGGCAAGAATCCCAAAAGGAGTTTTATTAGTAGGGCAACCAGGTACTGGTAAAACATTATTAGCAAAAGCAGTTGCAGGAGAAGCAGGAGTTCCATTTTTTATTATAAGTGGATCAGATTTTGTTGAGATGTTTGTTGGTGTTGGTGCTTCAAGGGTTAGAGATTTATTTGAACAAGCAAAGAAAAATGCACCATGTATAATATTTATAGATGAAATTGATGCAGTAGGACGTCAGAGAGGAGCAGGCCTTGGAGGAGGTCATGATGAAAGAGAACAGACATTAAATCAATTATTAGTTGAGATGGACGGTTTCTCTGATAATGAAGGTGTTATTGTATTAGCTGCTACAAATAGACCAGATGTATTAGATAAAGCATTATTAAGAGCAGGAAGGTTTGACCGTCAAATAGTAGTTGGTGCACCTGATGTTAAGGCTAGAGAACAAATATTAGATGTACATGCAAGAAAGAAAAGGTTAGCTGATGATGTAGATCTAAAAGTTATAGCAAAAAATACTTCTGGATTTGCAGGAGCAGATTTGGAGAATGTGTTAAACGAAGCAGCTCTTTTAGCAGCAAGAAGAAATTTAACTCAAATAGGAATGAAGGAAATTGAAGATGCAATGATTAAAGTTACAATGGGACCAGAAAAGAAAACAAGAGTGAGAAGTGAAAAAGAGAATAAATTAGTTTCTTATCATGAAGCAGGTCATGCAGTTGTAAGTCATTATTTAGAAACACAAGATCCTGTTCATCAAATATCAATTGTACCAAGAGGTATGGCTGGTGGTTATACAATGTATAGACCTACAGAAGATAAATCATTTATGTCTAAAACAGAAATGGAAGAAAATATAGTTTCTTTATTAGGTGGTAGAGTTGCAGAGGCTTTAATTTTAAATGATATTTCTACAGGTGCAAGTAATGATATAGAAAGAGCTACTAAAATTGCTAGAAGTATGGTAACTAAATATGGTATGAGTGAAAGAATAGGAACTTTAATGTTAGGACAGAATCAAGAAGAAGTATTTTTAGGTAGAGATTTTGCTCAATCAAAAGAATATTCTGAAGAGACAGCTGGTATTATTGATGAGGAAACTAAAGCTATAGTTGATAAAGCATATGATAGAGCTAAACAAATTCTTTCAGATCATGTTGATAAGCTTCATGCTGTTGCTCAGATCTTACTTGAGAAAGAGAAGATTGAATCTGATGAGTTTGAAAAGATTTTTGCAGAATAATTTTTAATAAAAAAATATATGGATATATAATTATTTATATAGGAAAAGAGGGATAAGTGAAATTTAGTATTAAAAGTAAGTTACTAATTATAATATTTTTAATCATAATTATATTATGTTTGCTTAATGTTAAAGTTTACGCAGATGATACAAAATTTACTTTAAGCAATGAAAGTATAGATATTGAGTTGAATAACACAAGATTTTTATCATATAGTGGAGGAAGTGGAAGTGTTACTTGGGCAAGTAGTGACACTAGTATAGCAACAGTTGATAATGGAAATATAACTGCCAAAAAGATTGGAACTACAACAATTACAGCAACAAGAGGAAATGAAACAGCAAGTTGTACAGTAAATGTTGTATATAGTAGTTTGAAGATAGGTGGAAATGAAGGAAAAAATGTATCAAGTGTAAACTTAATTTTAGGGGAGCATTCTTCAGAAAAATTAGTTGCTAAAGTTGAAGATGGTAATTTTACAGAAGTTACTAATCCAACTGTTACATGGAAAAGTAGTGACACAAATGTCGTTATAGTTGACAATTCAACAGGAACAATAACAGCAGTAAAAGCAGGAACAGCAAGGATTACAGCTACTGCTGCAGGTGTATCTGATTCATGTGATGTTACTGTTTATGATGCTCCTGCATTCACAGATTTTTCAAATGCTAAATATGAGACAAGTCTTAATTGGACTACAGAGACACTTAAAATTTCAGGAATAAAACCTAGCAAAGACGATTATGCAAAATATCACTATATAATAACTTCAAATAACACAAAACCTGACATTATAAAGAATAGTTATGGATCATTAGATATAGAAAAAATGAATAATACTGTTGAAATGTTTTCAATAAATACAGAAGAAAATTATATATATACTCATAATATTTCGAAATATGCTGAATTAAATCAAGATTTATATATATGGATATTACAAGATACAAAATTAGACGATATGTATTATGATGAAAATGGTAAATTTGTAAGTCATTCAACGAAATTTGTTGTTGAAGGAAAAGAAATACAAAGAGCAGAATTACCAAAATTAAATCTAATATTACAATCTTTTAGTATAGGATATTGGAATGGTTCTGCAAATAATGAAGATGACAACTATACACATATAGATTTTAATTTTCCATCTGAGACAGATAACAGAAAATTTACAATAAAAATAGGAAAAGTTTCAGACAGTACTATATTATCTAAAATACAAAATAATGATTATGCAGGTATTACAGACTTATTAGCATATGCAAAAAATAATGACTCAATATATTTAAAAAATTTAACAACAACAAGTAAAGCATATTATAGAAGTGATTCAGCACTTTTTGATGGAAATAAATTATTAGAAAATAAGGCATATTATTATATATATGTAGTATTTGATGATGAAAATGGTAAATATTATCCAATTGAAGGTGTAACATTAGGACAAGCTTGGTTATCTTCTTCATCTGATTCTTGGAATCTATGGGCATACACAAGCAGTGATTTCCAATGGGATAATTTATCTTCTACACCAATAGATACAAGTGTAAAAGATCCTACAATAGCTTCTGGAATATTACCAAATACAGGAGTAAGATCAATAATTATAGTTTCTTCAATTCTTTTAATGATATTAATAGGTATAATTTTGTATACAAAATATAATAAGTTTAAAGATATAAATTAAATATTATAGGGGCTATAAAAAACTATTTGTACTTTTTTACAGCTCCTATTTATATAGAAATTTTTTGCAAATATTCTAACATATAGTAATATTTTTTAAGAATTTAGAATATAATATAAAGTATTGATAAAGTTTTGAACTCCATTTGAAAACTTTTGAAATTTTCTCTAATATTTGAAAATTTCTGGATATTGTATTGACAGCTATTGATATAAGTTGTATAATAAAGGAGTATTTATATCGCGGGGTGGAGCAGTTGGCAGCTCGTTGGGCTCATAAACAGAGTAGCACCGAAGAATAGCTAAAGCTCAAAACCGTTGATAGAACACAAAAACATTGAAAATTATATATTTTGCTCTAACCTTTAATAAAACTTTTAAGCTTATTAAAACTTAATAAAAAAGATTAAAAATTAAATTATAAAGGGACATTAAAGGGACAAAAAAGCACAATATTTAATCAAACATCGCGGGGTGGAGCAGTTGGCAGCTCGCAGGGCTCATAACCCTGAGGTCGGTGGTTCGAGTCCATCTCCCGCAACCAATTCGAAGATTTATACATAAAGGGATATCCCTTTATGTATAATTTTTAATATAGAGATTTTACTATAAAAGTAAGGTCTCTTTTTTTCATTTATAAACACTTTCATACTTTATAAATTTGCCCTTCAGCAAAATTTAAAGTTATGGAGGTTACAATATGAGTAAAAAAGAACAACCCAATTATTATGCAATAATACCTGCAACAGTTAGGTATGATAATAATTTAAAATCTACTGAAAAATTATTATATGGAGAAATTACAACATTAGCAAATAAAAATGGCTATTGTTATGCTCAAAATAAATATTTTGCAGATTTATATAATGTAACAGCCGTCTCAGTCAGTAGATGGATTTCACATCTGCAAGAGCTTGGATATATAAAAACAGAGGTTATAAGAAATGAAAATAAAGAAATAGTTTCAAGAAATATTTATATTGTAGATATGCCCTATTATCAAAAAAGTCAATCCCCCTATATACAGAAAAGTATAGAGGGTATTAACAAAAATGTTAAAGATAATAATATAAACTATAATATAGATGATTTATTTTATTTAATTATAAATAATAGTAACGAAATT